>JAJRPL010000405.1 GCA_024280815.1 Bacteroidota bacterium | reverse complement strand
GTTTCTGTTTTATCAAAATAAGTAGTGTTTACATAAAAAAATAAAAGCTCAAAGTACTAATTAATAGAATTATGAGCCTAGAATAATATTGTATAAACTTAATGAAGAAAAGATTTGTTTTTTAGCTCAGTTCTTTGTTGTCATTTCGTTTTTTATTTTTCGTCCTGTTTGGAGCGTTGGCAAAGGCATACTCTTTGACAAGTTTGGCTTGTGTGGCTGGCTTTTTGAGCAACTTGGCAATGTGTATGGCTTTTAGCGTTGGCATTATTTCCGTTTCTTATTTTCTATTTTCTTTATTGCTTTTTCAAAATCTCCTTCTGAAATAGTTTTTTGTTTACTCTTTTTAAATTTCAGGTATTCTTGTTCTGCGTTTTCTTTTCCAATTTCGTGAGAAATACTTCCTGCGTTATTAAGAATTTCTCGGTCATTTAATGTCAAGAACCCGTTCAGTTTTTCTATCCAAGTGTTCATATACATAGGAACTCTACGTTGAGCTTGTCCTTGTGCAAAAATTAAGTATTGTTCAACCAAGTTGTTTAAAGCAGAAAGTTCTTCCTCTTTTAAATAATTCTTGGCTATTGAAACATCTGTTTTTCTAATGTTATCACCTCTCCAAGTGGTTAAGCCCATATTTTCTTTTGAGCTATCCGCTCTTTGGGTAATTATCTCAGCAGCTGTTTGTCCAGTAATAGCCCAATGTAATTTATTCTGGACAGTTTTAAAGAAGCTAATACTTATTTCTAAAGTTGGGTCATAATCTACACTTGTTGCATAAATATCTGTTATTTTTCTGTAAAAACGTTTTTCGGAAGTTCGAATATCTTGTATTCGTTTTTCCAATTCTTCAAAATAATCGAAAGGTAAATCTGGATTTTTCAATCGTTCATCATCTAATACAAACCCCTTTACGATATACTCTCTTAATTGACCAGT
The DNA here is from genome assembly GCA_024280815.1 of Bacteroidota bacterium. Taxonomy (GTDB): domain Bacteria; phylum Bacteroidota; class Bacteroidia; order Flavobacteriales; family Flavobacteriaceae; genus Aureibaculum. Next base: position 3,971 of record JAJRPL010000405.1, on the reverse strand, counting down.
TGCCCATTGTCTAAACTTGGTAGCTACATTTGACTTTATACGATAACCAACTGAAATAATGGCGTCAAGGTTGTAAAAAACGTGTTTTCGTTTTACTTCTCGGCTTCCTTCTTTTTGAACTATTAAGAAATCCTTAATAGTTCGATTCTCTTCTAATTCACCTTCTTCAAAAATATTTTTCAGATGAATGTTGATATTTGGAACTGATGTTTGAAACAATCCAGCCATTAATTTCTGAGTCAACCAAACCGTTTCATCTTGAAAACGGACATCTAATTTTGTTTCTCCACTTTCGGTTTGATAGATTACTATTTGTGAGTTATTTTCTTCCATACTTAGTTCATCAATTTTTTATCTGTGTACAAAACCACGTCTTTTATAACTAGTTTTTTAATGGCAGAAATAAGAGTGTCCATTATCTCATAGTCAGGTTTATCATTTTTGATAGGTAATTGGATGTACTTATTTTTAACAACATTCCATCCTCCTAATTTATTTTTATAGGAATATATAGGTAAATCGGTCACTTTATTAATACACTGAACAGCAAATAAATACTGATTCGGCAATAGTTTAACATCATTAAATATCCAACGAATAGCATAAGCATCTGATAAAACCGTAAATTCATTTGACTGAAAATAAGCTCGATAAACATCACTATTGGAAGGTATTGAAATTACGTTCTTTAAAATAGTTGCATTATCTTTTGGAGCAAAATAGTTTAGACCTTGATTTTTAAAACTAGAAGTGAGACACGGAAGTGTATATTTTCCTATTATCTGTTTTGATAGTTCATCCGCTTTGAAAGGTAGTTTATTTGTTTTTATTCTTTCAAATAGATTTCCGAGTTTAAACTCGCCAAATTCAATTTTCTCAAAATTATCTAATGCCTTTTGTTCTTCGATAGTTAAAGTATAATCTTTTAAGCCAGTAGCTAATAAGTAGGCTTCCAATTCTTCAATTTGTTCCGCTTCAATCTCTGAAATGAAACTATCTATAAACTCTAAATCTATGTTACCTTTTTTGGTGGGGAGTTGGATTAATAAATCCTTCATTTGCGACAAGCGAAATATTTTATCCCAACCATCAGGAGGTAGTTGTTTTTTTATAGTTATAATGAAATAGTTTGCATTTTTCACATTCAAAAAAGCAGATTTTAAAAATAATACATCCGCAATAGTATAGAAATCATTGGTTTGGTAGCCAAAACTTTTAGTATTTACACCAAAAGTTATAGAATTCTTTTTGTAAATTTCATTAGACTGTTGAACCCCTGAATAACGAGCAATCATATTATTTTGTGTGCTCTGATTTATTAAGGCAATGTTCCCTTTTGTTTCAATAAGTACTCGTTCGGGAAGTCGTTTGCCTTTTCGTACTTCAAACAAATCGCCAATTCTAAATTTTCCCCACTTAACTTTTTCAAGTTTTTTGTTAAGTGGGGAACCTACTTTCCCAAGCTATCTCCTTTATTTTTTAAAAGGCTACTTACTTCCCAAGCTATATAATCGCTTACGGTTTTCTTGAAATCTTGTACTGTTGGTTTTGTGTCAATTGGTGCCGATTGGTTCCAGTCTGCTCCATTTTTTGGGTCAATAGTATTTTCGTAATATTCCTTATCCGTAAAAATATTAAGTTTACTCTTGCCAAAACGGACTAAGTTTACAATTTCTTGATAGCGTTCTTTGGCTTGGTTGGTGTCTTTTAAATTGTTGTTGGCTTTTTTGCGATTACTCCGTGAATAACCATCGTTAGAAAAGTCAATAAATTTAACCATTTCGTCTTTATGGTGTTTTTCATTTACTTTAAACACATAAATATTAGTTTGCACACTGGCTTTACCAATAAATATATCCATTGGCATTTTAATACTTGCAAGTAATGTATGTTTTTCTAAAATCCGTTGGTTAAAATCTTTAGCTTTCCCGCTACCTGCCGAGTTTTGTATAATAATAGCCGCATAGCCTTTGTGCATCATATTTAAGGCTGTTTCCACGAAAACCATTCCGTTTCCCTCTGCAGAATACGGAGGATTTAGAATAAAAGCATTTGCAGGGAATTCTTTGTCAGTATCTCCAAAACCATATTTTCCGTCAAAATCGGTTAAGGAATCTTTATTTAAGATGTTAGAGCTACCATCACCCATCATAATCATATTTAAGATAGCTAACATATATACACTTGGCAATAACTCAATCCCTAATAACTGATTGGCTTTAATGTGTATTTGCTTTTCAGTTAATTCACTTGGCGAGGTAATATTCTCTTTAGCATCAATCAACATTTCATTCATTGCCGAAACCAACAAACCTGCCGAACCTGTTGCAAAGTCCCACACATAAGAGTCTTTATTTACTCGTGCTAGTTTTACCAATAGATTTGATATATAAGCAGGAGTTAAAACAACATCATTTAGTTTATCTTGCGAGAACCCAAGCCAACCGTACATTTCATTGAATAGTTTCCCTGTGAAATCAGTCGTTAAACCAATTTTGTAATAGATTCCTAAATCATCAATAATTTTTGAGAAAACTCTTTTTAATTGAGTTTCTCCGTTTTCTATTTTATTTAGGTTAGCCGCTAAAAGTGTATTTTTCAAACTTCTAATAATGAGCTCTTTTTTGTCAATTGGGATATGTTTTTCCTTCAAAAAAGATTCTATTTTTCGCACCATTATTTCACCATCGGTGTTTCCGTGTTCTTGAGAAGATTTTAAATCTGCTTTTTCAAGAACAGGTACTTTACCTGCCACACCTAGTGTTGAAATAATAGAAGCTGCTACAAGGAAAACACGGTCATTTTCTCCAAGTCCTTTTTCATTTTGATAAATATGATGATTTAGGTTTTGTAAACTTTTATCAATTTCTTTTTCTCTTCTTGCTTTTAGTTTTTCAAGTTCTTCATCTGTAAGGCTTAATAACTTTACTTTTTCGATAAAAGCATCAAAATTTTCTGGAGCTAAGAAAGAAAAATCGGAATATTCACCTATTTTTTGACCAACTCCTAAATTGTCTTTGGATACAAAATATACGCCTATTTCGTGATGAATATTGCCTTTAGAATCTTTATGCCCTGTCATACCAATAGCAATAATATCGGTATAACTGGTGTGATGTAGTAAAGCGTTTGAATAATGTACCGCTCCATTTACGGCAAAAGAACTGATGTTTTTGTAGTGAGGTTCGTTTTTTGACGTGATGTTTTCAACTTGGTTTTCTTTGTCAAGTTTTACTAATTTCCCTTTGCTCCCTTTGTATTCAATTAGTACAGGATAATAGTTTAAATTCTTGTCTTGTAATAAGGCTTTAGCATCTGGTCTATTTCCTCCTTTACCACCACTTTTAGATTCGTAATCTTTTAAAGCGTTATCAATTTCACTATTTAAGGTTTCTTGTTCTAACTTATATGGTAAGCCATAAGATTTCATCCAGCCATTGGCTAGGTCTGCAATATTAGGTTCTATTGATTGTGCCATTATTTTTTTCTTTCAATTAGTAAATCTTTAACTTCTACGTTTAAGATTTCAGCAATCTTGTATAAGTCTTCCAAACTTGGTTGTCTTTTGTTTCTAGCGTATTCATTAATGGAAGGATAACTTTTCTCCATTTTTTCAGCAAGCCAAGTTTGACTAATTCCTTTGTTTTTTAGAACTTCTTTTATTCGGTTCATTTTAAACCTTTTTTTAATTCGGCTGAAAGATAGCAAAAGTCATTGAATTATAATCAATATATTCATTGTATCATCAGAAGTGGTGATGAAAAAAAACAATGTGTGCCTTTTTTGGCACTCTTTGTTTTGTGTGGTTGGCTATTTTTTTTAATGAATGACAACGTTTACTGTATGGTTAGTGGCGTTTTAAATAACCGAAACTTTCAGTTTATCACAAAACTTTAATAAAAGAACTGAACTTCTAATTTAACACAATGTAGCCATTAATTATACAGATTGTTCTAAGCCGTTTATGATTT
>JAJRPL010000018.1 GCA_024280815.1 Bacteroidota bacterium | reverse complement strand
TCTAACAATTCTTGCTGAACGCCAGCAAAACCAATATCTGTTTGGCTTCTACCTTCACCTGTTTGTAAAGCCATTTCTCCAATGGCTAATACTACAACATCAGCATTTTTTGCAACTTCAATAGCTTCTGCAAATCCTGATTTATCAGTTTTATTAAAATTTAATGGTAATAAAAATGTTCTTCCAACAGCTTTATTGGTAACAATATCACAACCTTTAGCATAGGTTACTTTGGTTGTTTTTGATACTGCGTTTTTAATCCCTTCTAACAAAGATACTGCCGTATTTCTACCTCCTTTTGCTCTCCAGTTTCCTAAAGGTGTGTCTTTATCGTCAGCTAACGGACCAATAACAGCTATTGTTTTCCCTTTTTTTGGAAGTGGTAAAAGATTTGATTCCTTTTTTAACAATACTATTGATTTCTTAGCAACCTCACGAGCAAATGCTCTATTCTCTTTGGTATAAATTTCATTTTTTTCACGCTCTTCATTACAGTATTTGTATGGATCATCAAAAAGGCCTAGCCTAAATTTTATTCTTAAAATTCTTTTCACAGCATCATCTAATAGTTTTACATCTATCTTTCCTTCTTTAACCAATGTTTCAATATGTGCTTCATAAGCATACGATTCCATATCCATATCAGAACCTGCATTTACAGCAATTTCTGTCGCATGTTTTTTATCAGTTGCAAAGCCATGAGCAATCATTTCACCAATAGAACCCCAATCTGAAACTATAAAGCCGTCCCAATTCCAATCGCCTTTTAAAATACCTCTTTGCAAGCCTTTATGACCTGTTGCAGGAATACCATCTATTTCGTTAAAAGAGTTCATAAACGTTGCTACACCAGCCTCAGCAGCGGCTTTAAATGGAGGTAATATGGTATTGTGTAATTCATATTCCCCAATATTAACAGTATTGTAATCACGTCCTGCCTCAGCAAACCCATAACCTGCAAAGTGTTTGGCACAAGCTGCAATAGTATTATTTTTTGATAAATCATCGCCTTGAAAGCCTTGAACTCTTGCTACACCAATTACAGAAGTTAAATAAGGATCTTCTCCAGAACCTTCCATAACACGTCCCCAACGAGCATCGCGAGACACATCAATCATGGGTGCAAAGGTCCAATGTAAACCAGCAGCAGATGCTTCGCTAGCAGCAATGGCTGCAGATTTTTTAATAATGTCTAAATCCCAACTAGCACTTTCTCCTAAAGGAATAGGAAAAATGGTTTTAAAACCATGAATAACATCATAACCTATAAGTAGTGGAATTTTCATTCTTGAATTTTCCATCACTGCTTTTTGAGCTTCTCTTGTTGCTTTGGCTGACAATATATTAAGCATAGAGCCGACACCTCCATTTTTAAGACGCTTTTCTTTTTCTTTATCACTTACCCCAGAAGCAGGACCCGTAACATCCCAACTACCATTGTATTGGTTCATTTGACCAATTTTTTCTTGCAATGTCATTAATGCTAAAACGGAATCTACTTTCTGTTCTGTAGTTTTAGGAGCAGTATTAGCACTAACCACTTTCTTTTTACTCTGACAATTAGATTGAAGTGTAGCTATTGTAATAGCACTTATAACTAGTATGATTTTTCTCATTAGTAAATTTATTATCTTTTTTTAAAAATTACTCTACTACTGTAAAAGATGCTTTTAAGGTAGCATTAGAGTCTCCACCTACCCAAACATCAAAATCTCCAGGTTCTACTTCCCATTTATTATTGGCTGTATAAAATTGGAGTGTTTCTTTGTCTAAAGTGAAGGTTACTGTTTTTGTTTCGCCAACTTTTAATGCAATTTTTTCAAAACCTTTTAATTCTTTTACAGGACGGGTGCTGCTTCCTATCAAATCTCTGATATACAACTGTACCACTTCTTCGCCATCATGGTTACCAGTATTGCTAACTTCTACAGATACTTTTACATTTCCATTTACTGGGATTTCATTTTTGTCTAAAACTAAATTTTTATAGGCGAATGAAGTATAACTCAACCCATATCCAAAAGGATAAAGTGGTGTGTTTTCAACATCAGAATATTTAGACCAAAAAACCATTTTTTCATCTTCTAAAGGAATTGGTCTTCCTGTGTTTTTATAGTTATAATAAATAGGTACTTGCCCAACTCTTCTAGGAAATGTCATGGGTAATTTTCCACTAGGATTATAATCACCATATAATATTTGAGCAATTGCATTACCAGATTGTGTACCTAATTGCCATGCTTCAACAATGGTTGGGATATGTTTATCTGCCCAAGTTACGGCTAACGGTCTACCGTTATTCAACACCAAAACAATATTCTTGTTTACCGCATAAACAGCTTCTAATAATTCTTGCTGAACACCTGGTAAGTCTAATTTTGTTCTACTTCTTCCTTCACCAGACTGGAAACCATGTTCACCTAATACCATAACAACAACATCTGAATTTTTTGCCACTTCAATAGCTTCAGCAAATTCACTTTTATCGGTTGTGTTAAACGTTAAATCATAAATAAATGCCGTTTCACCAACAGTAACATCTGCTCCTTTTTTATAGGTTAATGTATTGCCTGTATACTTTTTCATGCCCTCAAGAACAGAAACCGCTGTGTTATCATCAGAACCTAACCTCCAGCTACCTAATGGACTATTTTTATCATTCGCCAACGCTCCTATTAATGCAATTTTTAAGCCTTCTTTTTTTAGTGGTAATAGTTTTTTTCCTGAAACTTCATCATTTTTAAGTAAAACGATAGACTTTTTTGCCATATCTAACACAGCATCGTTATTTGCTTTACTACCGATCACTTCTTTCTCTCTTTTTTCGTCACAATATCTGTAAGGATCATCAAAAAGACCTAATTCATATTTTACTGTTAAAATTCTACGGGCAGCATCAGTAACTAATGCCTCATCAACTTTTCCTTCTTTAACTAACTCTTCAAGGTGGTCTACATAAGCGTGAGATTCCATATCCATATCAGAACCAGCTATTGCCGCTAGTCTACCAGCATCTTTATTGTCTTTTGCATACCCATGAGCAATCAATTCACCTATAGAGCCCCAATCAGACACCACAAAGCCTTTAAAACCCCATTCTCCTTTTAAAATATCTCTTTGTAGGAACTTATCTCCCGTTGCAGGCACTCCATTCAGTTCATTAAATGAATTCATAAATGTTTTTACACCAGCATCAACTGTTGCTTTAAATGGAGGTAAAATAGTATTGTGTAAGGTTGACAAGCCAACATCTACCGTATTGTATTCTTTACCTGCTTCTGCAAATCCATAAGCAGCAAAGTGTTTTGCACAGGCCGCTATGGTATTTGGAGCTGTTAAATCATCACCTTGAAAACCCTTTACTCTTGCATAGGCTATTTTACTACCCAAATAAGGATCTTCACCAGCACCCTCCATAACTCGTCCCCAACGTGCATCTCTATAAATATCAACCATAGGAGCAAATGTCCAGTTAATACCACTTGCTGCTGCCTCACTTGCTGCTACACTAGCCGAATTTTTTATAGCTTCTAAATCCCAACTGGCAGATTCTGCTAGCGGAATAGGAGCAATGGTTTTATAACCATGAATTACATCAAAACCTATAATTAGCGGAATACCCAATCTCGTTTTTTCGACAGCCAATTTTTGGATAGCTCTTACTTCTTTTACACCACGTACATTGAGCATAGAACCAATTAAACCAGCTTCTAAATCTTTATATTTTTTTTCAGCATCACCACCAGAAGGAACTGGCCCTGTTGCATTCCAAAACCCATTGTATTGGTTCATTTGACCAATTTTTTCTTTTAAAGTCATTATAGAAAGTAGAGAGTCTACTTTTTGATCTATGGTTAAATTTTTATCATGCATAAATTTAGTAATGTTTTGACTACATGAAATTGTAGTTGCGAATAAGAGTACCAATATTGGTAATTTTAGGGTTTTCATTTTATTTTATTTAGTGTTAGTTGGATAAAAACAGGTAAGTGATCTGAAGGATATTTTAAGTCTTTAGAGTCACTTAACACTGCATGTTTATTAATTTTAATTGATTTGTTTTTCGAAATATAAATGTAATCTATTCTTTTTGAGACAGGTTTGTCAAACTCAAAATTATTAAAAGTTCCGTTTGGTCCGAAAGGTTTTTCTTTTGACATTCTTTTGGAGTCATTTAATGATGTATTCAGTATTGCTATAGGCTTATCATTAGGCTCTGCATTTAAATCTCCCATAAAAAATAGTGGATAGTTTTCTGTATTTATTTCTTTTATCTTTTTTAGAATTAACAAAGCACTTTCTTCTCTTGCTTTTTCACCAACGTGATCAAAATGAGTGTTGAGAACCCACAATTTTTGTTTTGTTTTTTTGTCTTTGAATAAACCATAAGTACAAATTCTAGGATAGGCAGCATCCCATCCTTTAGAGGGTTTTGTTGGAGTAGGTGAAAGCCAAAAGGTTTGTTGTTCTAATAACTCAAACTTTTTTTGATTAAACAAGATAGCTGAATACTCTCCTTTGCCATCTACACTTCTACTTACCCCAATATAATGATGTTTTGGCATTAGCGAGTCTAAATAAAATAGCTGAAAAGGTAAACCTTCTTGTATGCCTAAAAAATCAGGATTGTTATAGTTTATCTGTGATGCCAAAAATTCTTTGCGATAGTCCCATGAATTTTCTCCATCATCAGCCAAACCATACCTAACATTATAAGTCATTATAGAAATATCTTGATGACTTGCACAATTAGCTAAAGTGCTTACAATTAGTAGTGTCAATAAATACTTTACTATTTTCATACTTTACTATTCTTTTGATAAACCCTAACATAATCAATAATCATTGGTTGCGGAAAGATATTTCCGTCAATACCTCTTCTACCGCCTAAATCTCCTCCAAGGGCAATGTTTATTTTTAGATGAAATTTTTGGTCAAAGGGCCATTCATCAGTTGTTTTATGTTCATTTTTAATATGATTATATACTTTACCATCCAATAGAAAATCAATTTTTTCTGGTGTCCATTCAATGGCATAAACATGAAACTGATTGTAGGGCTTATCTATATAAATTCGCTTCCCTTTTTGAGTTTTTTTCATGTGGTTGTAGGCTTTGGTGTGTACAGTACCAAAAATTGAATCTTTATCATAACCCACATGCTCCATAATATCTATTTCTCCACATGCTGGCCAACCCACTTCCTTTTGATTTTCACCCAACATCCAAAAGGCTGGCCATACACCAATACCTTTAGGTAAGCCTGCTTTTATTTCTATTAACCCATAGGTTCATTCAGCTATATTTTTTGTTGTTAAACTTGCTGAGGTGTATTCTGTTGAATCTATATCGTAAATATAATGTAGCCACCGTTTTCTTTTAGGTTTATTGTCTTGAAAATCTTTATTGGCAATTTTTTCTTTATGTAATTCAAGTATTAAACGCCCTTTTTCTACACGAGCATTTTTTAAACGGTCTGTATAATATTGCTTTTCTCTATTTCTTTTATAACCATATTCAAATGCCCATTTTGTAGTGTCGGGTTTTCCTGTGTAGTCAAATTCATCTGACCAAACTAGTTTATACTCATCTTCTGTTGATAAAACCGCTGCTTTCTTGTCTTTTGAACAAGAAAACAGCAGTAATAAACTAATCACATTTATGAAAAAAAATGTATTTTTAAACATTTTTATTTATATTGTTGCTTCATCTTTTTATAAAAAGATTGTACTGTAAAAAAAGCTTTCTTTTTGATGCCATGATTAGAGATTAGTCCTTTTCTGTTCCAACCATCTTGTATCACTGGCAATACTCTTTTAGGCGATCTAAAGTCATTTAAAATCCATGGACTTGTACCTCTAATATTCGGAATCTTTTCAATCATTTTTAAATTCTGTTGGTACAGATATTCTTGATACTCTTCTGTCCAACGTTCTTTTATAGTACCATGTAATCCTTGTAATGCACCACCACCAAATTCAGAAATAACAACAGGCTTATTGTATTTTATACTCCATTTTTCAAAAGGAGCATCTTCTAAAGAACCACCATACCATCCTGCATATTGGTTGAAAGCTACAATATCCATGTATTGACCAATTTCATCATCTACTACGTTTATTCCGTCTTTATAATGCTTTTCTAATGCAGCACTGATCAAACGCGTAGTATCCATCGTTTTGGTATGCTTAATTAATTCTTTTAAGAAGGTATTTCTAGGCTCAGAAACGGGAGTTTCATTTGCCATTGACCAAATGATGACAGATGCTCTATTTTTATCTCTAGTTATCATCTCTGCTAGTTGATTTTTAGCTTTTTGCAACACCTTTTCATTGGTAAAATCAACGGTCCAATATACCGGTATCTCATCCCAAATCATCAATCCAATTTTATCCGCTAACTTTACAATATGCTCATTGTGAGGGTAATGTGCCAAACGCACATAATTACAACCTAACTCCTTTGCGGAAGTTAAAGCAATTAAAGCGTCAGCTTCATTATAAGCTCTAGCACCTCGCATGGCATTTTCTTCATGAATGCAAATACCTCTTAAAAAAATAGACTTACCATTTAATAAAATGTCTGCACCTTGAGTTTCAATGGTTCTAAACCCTATTTCATCTTTTAAAGTTTGATGTACCGTTTTAATATACACATCATATAATTTTGGAGATGAAGGTGACCAATACTTTATTTTCTTAGTTTTAAATTCAAATTTGACATTTCCATTGCCATCTGCAGTAAACGTGGAGTTGATTTTTAATTCTGGAATTGAAATTGTTATAATTTCATTGGGCTTGGCATTATTTAATTTTACAGTGCCATTAATTATTTTTTTAGACCCTTTTTTAAGCTGTAAGCTATAGTCTTGGATAAATGTTGTTGGCTCTTCAATAATTTTCACATCTCTGGTAATACCTCCATAGTTCCACCAATCTGTATTTATAGTGGGTATGGCTTCTTTAAAACGAGTATTGTCCACTTTTACCACCAAATAATTATCCTTTGGTTTAATAACAGATGTTACTTCAAAATTAAATGGTGTGAAACCGCCTTCGTGTACACCTAACTTAGTTCCGTTAAGGTATACTTCTGCTTTGTAATTGATAGCTCCAAAATAGATAAACAAACGATTGGTTGTATCAGAGATTTTATAATCAAAAGATCGCTTGTACCAAATGGTTCCTTCATAATAAAATAACTTATCGTCTTGCGTATTCCAATCACCTGGTACAAGTAACGTAGACGATTTATCAAAATCATACTCTACCAATTCCATTTTATTATCTGTATGGTAATTGTTATAAAAAGCGGAATTGCTATTTTTTTCTTGTTGGTCGTATGGTTGGTATCTATAATTATAATAACCCGTTTCATAAGGATCTACAATATAATGCCAAGTACCATTTAGTGTTGTTGTGTTTCTATTATGAGTATTTATTAGTAAGTCTTGTGATAGACCAATAAAAGGTAATAGAAATAGTGTTTTTAAGAGGATGGTTTTAAGCATAATTTTTAAGATATTTATCATTAAAGTTCAATGGATTCCTGCTCCCGAAGTTTCGGGACAGGAATGACAAGGGTTATTATTAATCTTTCAAGTATGGAGTCAATATTTTTGTCCATAATTCATAACCTTCTTTTGTCAT
>JAJRPL010000404.1 GCA_024280815.1 Bacteroidota bacterium | reverse complement strand
AGGTAAAATATGTTTGTTTAGCCATTTTCTGTAAGGATGTTTAGTTACAATGCTATTTTTTATTTCTTCATCTTCTATAATACGACCTTCATTCATATCAACTAAAAAGATCTTTCCAGGTTCTAATCTACCATGTTTTACAACATTCTCTGGTTTGATATTTAATACACCAATTTCAGAAGACATGATTACAAAACCATCTTTTGTAACGGTATATCTTGATGGTCTTAACCCGTTTCTGTCTAATAAAGCTCCTATATAATGACCATCGGTAAATGGAACAGAAGCTGGCCCGTCCCAAGGTTCCATAATACATGAACTGTATTGGTAGAACGCTTTTTTATCATCACTCATGGTTTGGTGTTTTTCCCATGCTTCAGGTACCATCATCATCATTACTTCGGGTAAAGATCGTCCTGTCATTACCAGCAATTCAACGGCCATATCCATAGAAGCAGAATCAGATTGTTTTTCTTTAATTATCGGGAACATTTTTTTATATCATCACCAAATAAATCACTATTCATGAGTTCTTCTCTAGCTTTCATTCTACTGACGTTACCTCTCAATGTATTTATTTCACCATTATGACACATGTATCTGAATGGTTGAGCTAAATGCCAAGCAGGGAAAGTATTTGTTGAAAAACGTTGATGTACTAATGCCAAACGTGTCACCAAATCTGGTTCATTTAAATCGGTATAATACCTGTCAATATCTTCAGGAATTAACAAACCTTTATAGATGATTGTTGTTGTAGAAAAACTGGATAAGTAAAAGTATTTATGCTCTGATATTTTTGATTTAGCAATGGTGTGTTCTGCTATTTTTCTAGCTGCAAATAATTTTGCATTGAATTGTAAATCAGTTAATTTTTGATTGTTTTTACCAACAAAAATTTGTCTAATTTTTGGTTCAGTTTGAGAAGCAATCTTACCTAAGTTTGAGGTGTCAACAGGTACTTTACGCCAACCTAAAATTTCTAAACCTTGTTTTTTTAACTCCTCTTCAAAAATAGTTCTACAATATAATGTTTGATTATTTTTTTTAGGCATGAATACCATTCCTACAGCATATTCTTTAGGCTTTGGTAAATCAAATTTACAAACTCTTGAAAAGAAATCATGAGGGATATCAATTAAGATACCTGCTCCGTCACCAGTTCTACCATCAGAACTTACGGCACCTCGATGTTCTAATTTTACTAAAATTTCTAGTGCATCGTGAATAATTTTATTCGACTTTTCACCATTAAGGTTGCATATAAATCCTGCACCACAATTATCATGTTCAAACTCATTTAAATACAATCCTTGATCTTTCATAGATAATAAATATTATTAACTCATCGTAAATGCTTCATTTTTTACAAAATAAAAAGTAAAAAGAGTTTGGATTAGATTGACTCAAAATTCTATACCTCAAAATTAAGAGGAATATGATAGGTCAATGGCTCAACGAGTTATATTCAACAAAATAGACGCGAATTTAAAGTTTATTCATTAGAACTAAAAATATAAAAGAAAAAATGCATTGAAAGTAAATTTTCAATGCATTTTCTTTTAAATCTCTAAAAATATAGAGATGTAATTGTGAATTAATGAATTAGTGCTCATTCAACCTGAAATCAGCATAAGCTTTCATGCCGTGTTCATGAATATCTAATCCTTCTAACTCTTCTTTTTCAGAAACACGTATACCTACAGTTTTCTTTAAGGTAAATAATATAATAAAAGAACTTGCTATACAAAATGCTGCATAAGCACCTACTCCAGTTAATTGATGTAAAAATTGTTCTCCGCCTGCTTTAGCACCAAAAATACCAACGGCTAATGTACCCCAAATACCAGTAACTAAATGTACTGCTATGGCTCCAACAGGATCATCTAATCTTAATTTATCGACAAATGCAACTGCCAACACAATAATTCCTCCAGCAATAAAACCTATTGCAATAGCTTCCATTGGCGACATTAAATCTGCCCCTGCAGTAATACCCACTAAGCCTCCTAAAATACCATTTAAGAACATGGTTAAATCGTAATTTTTATAGAGTATTGTTGATAGGATAAACGCACCTATACCACCTGCAGCAGCTGCCAATGAAGTTGTAACTAAAGTTAATGATGTTAATTCTGGGTCTGCAGACAATACAGAGCCACCGTTAAATCCAAACCATCCCAACCATAGAATTAATACGCCTGCGGTCGCTAAAGGAATATTATGCCCTAAAATAACTAAAGCTTTGCCCTCTTTGTTAAATTTACCAATACGAGGACCTAATAACCACACAGCTACTAAAGCAGCCCAACCTCCTACAGAGTGTACTAATGTTGAGCCTGCAAAATCGTAAAACCCTAATTTATCTAAAAAACCGCCACCCCATTTCCAAGAACCAGCTATTGGGTAGACTAAACCTACATATAGTATAACAAAGATCATAAAAGGTCCTATTTTAATACGTTCTGCTACTGCACCAGAAACAATGGTGGCTGCTGTTGCTGCAAACATCCCTTGAAAAAGGAAGTCTGTCCAATAGGTGTAACCTGCATTATAGGCTAGATCTAATCCGCCTGCGTCTGTCAATGGAGCATCTAAACCAAAGCCCGCAAAGCCGAAAATTCCTGATGAACCTTCAGCAAAATCTGGGTACATTAAATTGAATCCTACAATATAATAGAGTAAAAGCCCTGATGTTATGATAAATATATTTTTAAACAAGACATTGATGGTGTTCTTTTGTCTTGTCAATCCTATTTCTAAAAAAGAGAAACCTAAATGCATGAAAAACACTAATGCTGTGCATATCATCATCCATACATTGTTTACTGTTAATAATCCTTCCATAATTGTTATTTTAGTTTGTTTGTTGTTAGTTTAATGATTGCCCACCTTTTTCACCTGTTCTAATTCT
>JAJRPL010000403.1 GCA_024280815.1 Bacteroidota bacterium | reverse complement strand
GTTAGATGACACAAGAACATACTCAACAAAAGGAATAAAATGCCTACATGTAATAAAAATCATAGATATGAAGAAAAATTCAATTCACTACCACACGATCAAGGTGGAGATGGAAGACATAAGTGTTCAGGCTGTGCATATGAAAAAGGTTTTGAACTTGGAGTAAGAAGAGAAGAAAATATAGAAATGGATCTGGATTCACTTCCAGAAAGTCAAGCAGGAGAAGTAAGACATAAAAGTCCACATGCCGCTTTTGCTAAAGGTTATCAGGATGGTGTAGAAGAATCTTACAGATAAAATGTCAATTTGACATTTTAAATCTAGTATTCATATTATTATTGTAAAATTGCAATAACTTAATTTGGAGTGTATTTTATGACGGCAAGAATAAATAGTGTATATACTCAGAAGTATCAACCATTTATAAAATGGGTTGGTGGAAAAAGAGGGTTATTAAAGCAGTTCTTACCACTATTTCCAAAAGAATTTAAGAATTATCATGAACCATTTTTAGGTGGTGGTGCTGTTTTTTTTGAATTGTATTCACTTGGTTATCTCAAAGATAAAAAAATATACCTTTCAGATATAAACTCTGAACTTATAAATACATATAATGTCGTTAAAAATAATCCTATTGATTTAATCTCAAATTTAGAAATATATAAAGAAAAACACTCTAAAGATTTTTATTATGAAACAAGAGCATTAGACCGTGAAGATGGATTTTTAAAAACAAGTGAACTTGAAAGAGCTACAAGGTTTATTTATCTCAATAAAACTTGTTTCAATGGTCTGTATAGAGTAAATAAAAAAGGTTATTTTAATACACCTATTGGTAGTTACAAAAATCCAAATATTGCTGATAAAGATACAATTTTAAGTGCAAGTAGTGCATTGCAGAATGCTATAATTACGAATCAATCTTTTGTAAAAGTTATAGAAGATTCAAATGAAAATGATCTAGTTTATTTTGATCCACCATATTATCCATTAAATGCAACTTCTAGTTTTACTGCTTATGATTCTAATTGTTTTTTAGAAGATGCACAATTTGAACTTTTTGAAGTATTTG
Organism: Bacteroidota bacterium; assembly: GCA_024280815.1. Lineage (GTDB taxonomy): Bacteria > Bacteroidota > Bacteroidia > Flavobacteriales > Flavobacteriaceae > Aureibaculum. Next base: position 1,740 of record JAJRPL010000403.1, on the reverse strand, counting down.
ATATATTATCTGACAATGAAGTAAAAGTATTACATAGTAATTCTGATACCGATTTTATAAAAGATTTATATAAAAAACATAATATTAACCTAGTAACTGCAAATAGATTTATCAATAGCAAAAGCAATGGTCGTGGTAAAATAAACGAAGTTTTAATTAGGAGTAAGGAATGGTAAGAGGTGGAATTGGTGGTGGAAACACACAAACTGGCATTCATTTTGAAGGAAGAGTAGATATTGTAACTTACCTTCAAAATGATGTTACTGGATATTCGTGTAATGCAAAGCCATTAAATCAGAAACAACAAACTATGGTATTTGAAATCTACTATAATGAAGTTTTAGTTGCTGAATCGTTTAAAAAATATGAATTGTATAGACATTTAGATTTTTTAGGCATTGAATGGGAAAATATTTTATCTAAAAAACTTTTGCCTGATGATGCAATATATGTTATCAGCAATAACACCGTTTTCATAATAGAAGTAAAATATCAAGAAGTTGCTGGAAGTGTGGATGAAAAGTTACAAACTTGTGGATTTAAATTAAGTCAATACAAGAGATTATTTGCTCCCTTAAATCATAATGTTGAGTATATTTATATCTTAAATGATTGGTTTAGAAAAACTGAATATCAAGATACATTAGACTATGTAATACATATGAATTGTAGATATTATTTTGAATATTTACCATTAAACGAGATAGGTTTACCTGTACCAAACTAAAAATAATGTCAATTTGCAATACTTTTGAATAATATCAATTTATAATGATAATATCCTTTAAATATATACAAGGAATAATACATTATGAAAAAACTTAATCCTGATAACTTTGAACAAGAATGTACGACTATTTGGAGCTTTGTCCGTCGTGGAAATTGGGCAACACACAAAAGTAAATATAGAGGAAATTGGGCTCCTGAAGTTGTGAGAAATCTAATAATAAGATATTCAAATGAAAATGACTTTTTATTAGATCCAATGATTGGTGGGGGAACAACTGCCATAGAATGTAAACTTTTAAATAGAAATTTATTAGCACTAGATATAAATCCAAATGCAATAGAAATTACACAAACTGCTTTAGAATTTGAAAGTGAATTTAATCCAAAGATTAAATTAGATTTAAATGATAGTAGAAGCTTACCAATGCTACAAGATGAATCTATTGATTTTATTTTAAATCATCCACCATATGTAGATATAATAAAATATTCAGATAAACAAATAGAAGAAGATTTGTCAAATATTCATGATTTAGATGAATTTTGTGATGAGATAGAGAAAGTAGCAAAAGAATTTTATAGAGTTCTAAAAAAAGATAAATATTGTGCCATTTTAATTGGAGATACTAGAAGAAATAAAATGTATCAACCTTTAGCATTTAAAGTTATGGAAAGATTTCTAAAAGTTGGTTTTGAACTAAAAGAAGACATTATAAAACATCAGCATAATTGTAAAGCGACAGGATTTTGGGTAAATAAAAGTAAAGAACATAATTTTTTATTAATAATGCATGAACATTTATTTGTCTTCAAGAAAGTAGCAGAGTAATAACTTAGCGAAACATCTAACAAATACGAGGAACGAATAAGTTACCTAGGAGTCTGTCGGATTAACTAAATCAAACTAAAAGCAAAAAAGTGCTAAAATAGAGATACATATAAAATTAATGGAAGTAAACTAAACCATGAAAGTATTTAAATCCTCTAATCGGAATCAACCTTTTTTATTGC
>JAJRPL010000402.1 GCA_024280815.1 Bacteroidota bacterium | reverse complement strand
TGCCCATACCATTGCCCCTATAATCTTCATAAATATATAAGGTAAATTTATTAAGGTCTTTAACTTAGAAGAAAGAGTTAAAAGATTAAAAGAGGGAACTGCATCAAAGCGAATCTTATCATGCTGGTATGCTAAATCTATGGGATCAGGTTTTCCTGAGCGCATTGGGGCAACAATGCGAACTTCATCTACATGATTAAGCCATAAATTCATCTCTTTAACATAAGGTCCATATCCATAAATTAAACCATCTTCAGTAGAGTGTTCAACATGAGAAATTATCAAATACTTCACAGTACACTCTTATAAAATTCTATGTTTTTCATTGTAATATCATCCATATCAAAAAGTTCAAGTACGCTCTGTCTTGCTTTTTTACCATATTCAATTGCTAAATCTTTATCTTTTAAAAGCTTTATTATTTGATTAGCAATATCATCAGGATCATAAGGGTCACATAATAATCCATTTTTTTCATGTTTTATCATCTCTTTACCCGGACCCGTTTGTGAAAAAACAACCGCCTTTTCCATAGACATAGCTTCTACAACAACAATACCTTGTGCCTCCATATGAGACGGGTAAACACATACATGAGCAGACTCCAAACGAGATGGAATTTCATAATGTGGAACAACACCAATTATATTAATATACTTTTTAATCTTTGAATCTATTAACTTATCTAAAACACTAGAAAACAACACACCCGTTTCAGGGTCTTTCCAATCTCTTCCAATAATATCTAAACTAACATTTGGGAAGCTATTGACGATTTTAGGCATAGCTTGTACTAATTGTCGAACACCTTTTTTTCTACTAAGGTACCTACAAAAACAATCTTATGAAGCTGCATTTTATTAGTATCAGCAGGATAAAATTTACCAGTATCAATAATATTATATATCGTTTGAAACTCTTTTTTAAAATGAATTAATTCACGTGTTTTATTTCCAACGAAGTCGCTAACTGCTACCAAACCATCTGCCTTTGAAAAAGATAATTTTTCTTGGAATGACAACCACTTTCTTGGTTTTTTCCCTAAAGTAGTTGCAAAAAAGTTATGTCCACCATGCATTCTAATTACTTTTTTAGCTGGAAAAACTTTAGGTATAAAAGCAAAATAAAGCTCTGAACCTTCAACAATATCTATGGGTGTATCTGCATGAATTGTATAAAGTTTTTTAACTATTTTTCGCCAATTATCTATAAAACGCAATATTTTCCAGTTTCCACTTTTTAGTCTATGCACTGTCACACCTTCATCTTCTTCCACAACATCTATTTCATAACTTGCAAGACAAACAATAGATACCTGATGCTCATACTCAACTAGTTTACGAGCCATAGATTGAACAGCAGAACCAATTCCACCTTGTGTTTCACCTTCTTTTGGATATTCAGATGTTAAAAAACATATATGCATATCACTTCCCACTCAACAATAAGTCGCTGATAATTGATGATGATTCTTTTCTAAACTGTGAAATAACATTAAGCCATTTCACACGATCTTTTGCAATCTCTAAAGGTTTTTTAAGTAACTCATCTATTATATGTGCAATTTCTTTTTTTGAATTTACTAAAACTACCGCTTCTAAGTTTTCTTTTGATCGAAAATGTTGATATTTATAAATCGTATCTATACTCCAGTTTACACTATGTTTCTGATTGTAATTGATATAAATAGCAGGTTTGTTAAACATTGCAAAATCATGTGCCATTGTTGAACCTACATTATAAACAAAATCGCAATGATATGCTGTGTTTACTAATAAGGCAACATCCTTCATCGATGGATACACTAAAGTCCAATTCGTTTTATCGCCTCCATCAAAGTTCCATAAAGGATCTGATACTTTTATAATATCAGGGAATTGTTTAACTACCGCATCAAATCGTCCCGTTAAATCTACAGGAGCACGACGTAGTAAGATTTGTACATCATCAAAGTTTTTACTTATTTCTTCAGCTAAATCGTGTAAATAGTCTGGGTCATAAGGTGATGTCAAGTTGTCATCACCAGAGTAACAAACGATACGTTTCGTAGAATCTAAATTGTACTTTTTACAAAAAGTCTCCCTATCTTCAATAAACTCTTCATTAAAATAAAATTCAAATTGAGGGCTACCCGTTATAATAATGTTAGCTTGATCAAATTCAGGGTAATAAATTTTCATTTCTTCTTTCATATATTCTGACCAAACAATATAATATTTACTTCTTGTGTTTAAACGTGCTTTTGGCATATTGTCCCACGAGTAAATTGCACTAACCGTACGAATATTATTCAAGTTAGCAGCTTGCATTGCTGGAATTGCATTTACCGCTCTTTGGTGTGTACATATCACACTGTCTGCTTGAATCTTTTGTAAAAAATCTTTATAATTTTGTAGTTGGGGTAAGTTATTAACACTTTGTAAATACTTTTCATCTGCTTGTAAAATACGATTATAACTTTTAGAAAGATATTTACCATAAAGTTTAGCTAATTTAAAGAACGCTTTCTTAAGAATTGTTTTTGGATTTTTTCTCCAATTTATTAAAATAGTTTCATTTTTTACTTTCTCAGCATTACTTATTAAACGTGCATAAGCAATCGACTCGCGTAAAAACTTCTCATACAATGCTTCTTTATAGCTAGGCAATACTTCATCATTAATAACAATAGAAGGATGCATTTTCCGAATTTCGTTAATTGCATTAGGCGTTAATGTATGCCATATCCATATACTTGCACCACTTTCATGAAGTTTTTGAAGTAAATTTGAAAAAAGATAATTTCGGATACCCGTTCCATCTGGAACTACAAAACAGACATTCACATATATTCCTTTATTAATTTATCCGTTATAAATTCTTCTGTTCTCCACATTGACTCATATGTGGCACCCGCTATATGTGGCGTTAATATTAAGTTATTTTTATCACATAAAGGTAACAGGTTTTGAAGTTGATTATTATCAAGGTCTGTTTCATTATTAATAACATCTAAAGCAACTCCATTAAAATGATTTTCTTTGATTTTTTCAATCAAATACAGTTCATCAACTAGTTCTCCTCGTGCTGTATTAATAAAGAACTTCCCCTTCATCAAATCTAACTCTTTTTTACTAATCATTTTTTCATTTTCAATAGAATAAGAAGCAGTTAAAAATACAATATCACTTTGCTCTATAAGTTCAAGCATAGAACAAGTACTAACTGCATTTCTAGGAGCTTCTACTTTATCTATATCAATATATATTACCTTAGCATCAAAGGCTTCAAAATATTTAGATAAAATTTTTCCAACACGACCCATACCAATAATACCAATTGTTTTTCCATAAACCTCATAACCTTTATACAAGTCTCTGTTCCATACCTTATTACTTGTATTTAAAAAAGATTTATTATAATTTCTTAGAAGAGAAAGCAGTAAACCTATGGTATGCTCGGGTGTTGCTCTGATTGTAGACAAAAATTTATTTTCACCCTTTAAAGAGATAATTTTTATTACCCTTATATTTACCGCACCTAAATCTAAGTGATTTAAGCCTGTAGTTGGTGTACAAATATATTTTAACTCCTTTGCTTCTTCTAAAAAGTCTTTATTTAATTTATATTTTAAACGTATGAATAAAATCTCCTTATTTAATAAGAAGTCTTTTTTATTTTCCCCATCAAAAAATTCGACATTTCCATAAGCTTCAAGATCTTTTTTTGCTTTTTTAGAAAAATGTCTTGGTTCTAAAACACCTATTTGCACAAAATATTCCTTAGTAATACAAGATCTTCTTCTGTATCAATATTTACTGATTGGGACTTTGACATTTCTAGCATTAAAGGTTTATCACTAATAACCTTCTCTTCTTTACGCAAATATTTAGATGACGTTAAATAAACAGCTCCATTTCGTACATAAATACTTCCATGGTCTTGACGTCTTACTCCTGCATTATGAAGTATATTTAAAGGATCAAGTTGATGTCCTTTATCATCTGCATGATACATTACTAAATCGTTAATATATTCTTCTTTATATACACTTATTAAAGAGTCCTCACTACTATTTTTAAACCGCTCAATACTCTCTTTTAAAACTTCAACATCACGTAAGGGTGACGTGGGTTGTAGTAATAAAATGGCATCATATTCAATACCTTCATTTTTATAATAATCTAAAGCATGAATCATAAAAGAAATAGATTTTGCCTTGTCTCCAGAGATATTTTTAGGACGTAAAAAAGGCACACTAGCACCCCATTTTTTTGAAATTTCTGCTATTTTTTCACAATCTGTTGACACTAATACCTCATCAATAATATTTTCTTTTTTTAAGGCTAGAGCTTGCTCAATAGAGTAAGCAATTAAAGGTTTACCACAAACATCAATAATGTTTTTTTCTTTAATACCTTTTGAACCACAACGTGCTGGTATTAATGCTAAAATTTTCATTCTACACCTTAGTATGTAATTGTTTTATGAAATCGCAACTTTATTGAAGCTAGTGTTTCTGCAATTTTTTGACCTGCTGTTCCATCACCATAAATATGTTCTGAATTATAAGGACCATGTTCCATATGTTTTTTGATTGCTTGTGTAATATCTTCTTTATTGTATTCACAGTCGATTACACTCTTAGCTCTATGACGACCATTTTGACGAGAACCTATATTTACAACAGGAATACCAAGATAAGCGCTTTCACGAATACCTACACTGGAATTTCCAATTAATACCTTGCCATTCTTTATCAAACGTAAGAAATCATGAGGTTCCATATTTTTAAAAAAACGAATATTTTTAGGATTATTATGTTCTCTATACGCACGAATCCCTGTAGATGTTCCATCGGCACCAGCATCAACATTTGGCCAAAACCAGAAGGTAGGAATGCCTAAGTTATCTACTGCTTTTAAGGTAGCTTCTACGTGTTCTCTTGAATCTTTGTATTCTGTGGTAACGGGATGTTGCATAACAACTAAATAACCCTCTTTTTTCCAATCACCAATTTCACCAACACCTCCATATTTCTTAATTGGGTCAAAATCAAGATCTGGGTTTTCTAAAACTTCTTTAGCTAAATCCATAGATGGACAACCTGTATTAATAACATAAGCAGGGTCTTCACCCATCTTAATCACACGCTGAGCAGCATCTTCAGAAGCTACTAAATGGATATCTGCAAGTTTTGTATTAGCGTGACGTACTTTTTCATCAATATTTCCAGTTACTTCTCCACCTTGAATATGTGCTAAGGGAATATTTTGATACGAGGCAGCAATAGAGGTTGCAATTGTTTCAAATCTATCTGCAATACTAATCACAACATCAGGTTGAAGATTATAAAACACATTAGAAAGCTCCATTAAGGCTAAGCCTGTTGTTTTTGCCATAGCAGTAGGTGTTTCACCTTCAAGAACATTATAAACCTTCTCAGTAACTTTAAAACCATCTTCTTCAATCACGCTAATCGCATTACCATATCGATCTAAAAGTGCCGAACCTGCAATCACTAATTGAAGTTCTAAGTCTTTATGTTCATTAATCGCTTTTAATGCCGTTTTCACCCTAGCATAACTTGGACGTGCAGTGACCACAACACAAATCTTTCGCTTACTCATTTATATCCCCTTGATTAAGAAAATCCCATTTATTCATATCTTTATTAATACACTTACCTATAATACTTTCATACTTTGATGCGTCTAAACCGTAACCCTTAGGTTTTTTTGCCTCTAAATCATCAAAGGTAATGATATGCCCTTCATCTAAGTCCTTATTTACAGCTAAAGATTTTTCAAAAATTCCTTTAAGCGTATCAAATTTAGAGTTATCATCTTTATCTATTTTTACCGCTAAAGACTCTTCTATTTGTCGTACGCCTTTACCATAAATGCAATCTCGTCAATGTCCATTGAAGCAGGAGCATCAGGTCCAAACATACGCTTATCAAACACGGCATGAAATTCTAAAATTTCTGCTCCTCGCGCTGCTGCTGCTAAACAGGCATAAACATTACCTGAATGATCAGAAAAACCTGTTTCAAGTCCAAATCTATTTTTTAATTCATCCATAACATCAAGACCCCATTCCTGGGGTTTCGTTGGGTATGCTGTTGTACATTGTAAAATAGAAGTCTTAATATTTCGTTCTTGTAAAAAATTTATACTCTCATGTAATTCAGAAAAAGAACTCATTCCTGAAGAGAGGATAACGGGTTTTCCTGTACGAGAAATTCTTTCTAACATCAGAAGGTTATTAACTTCACCACTACCAATTTTGTAACGTTTGACCCCTACTTCTTCTAATAAATCTACTGCTGCTTG
>JAJRPL010000401.1 GCA_024280815.1 Bacteroidota bacterium | reverse complement strand
ATTGTGCACCTAAATTTTCTACTAAAATGGTATAAAAGATAGCTCTATATTTATTTCTATTTGAAGAACCTATAGTTTCAATTGCTTTAGCAATAGCTTCATCTAATTTAGGAGAGTCTTCTAAGCCTAATTTTTTGATTAGGAAATTCTTTTTAACTGTTTCTAATTCTTTTGTATCTGAACTTGAAACTTTTTCAGCATCTGCTTTGTAAATTGAAGGACCTAACCCTTTGGTTACACTTGCTAATAAGTCTTTATTCAATTTAAGACCTAACTTTTCTACTTCGCCTGTGTATAAATCTATTTTTTCTTGTAGTTTAGACATATTGTCTATAAAATTTGTATTTTATTGATATTCAGATTTTTAACGATTTTCTCAATAAAAGAGTTTATAAAAATTTGTTTTTCTTATCCCTTTCTAAATCTGTGCTCGTAAAAAGGAGTGCAAATTTACATATTTTTTCCCAATCTAACAATCAGAATATCAAATATATGATACACCTAAAAACTTTTTTAAAGAGATACTAAAATTTAAAAAAATACGTTTAAAAATTATTAATAATTTTTAAACTATTCAAAATGAAAAAAATACTTTTTAAAACGCTAACATTAATTACATTAACATTTTTCATCACCAGCTGTGGAGATGATGATACTGAGCCAGTCACAAATGCATCAAGCGATACAACAGAAATAAATGCTGAAATCACTTTTACAACCATGAAGATAAGCGGAAAGGTAGCTTCAAATGATGGAAATGAAATAACGTCACATGGGTTTTGCTGGAGCTTAAGCCCTAAACCTACAATAAATGACAACAAGGTTACTCAAATTGAGCCTGTTTTCAGTAGCGTATTATCTAATCTAACACTTAATACTACCTATTATTTTAGAGTTTTTGCAACCACAAACGCTGGTACTACCTATAGTAAAGAACAATCATTAAAGACACTTTCTTTAGGCAATACAATTTGGAATTTTACAGTTAAAGACCATAGTGGTAATAATGTTCTGGCTACAGTCAATTTTAATGAAGACCTAACTACTAGATACGAAGAAAAAGGTTGTTCCGGTTGTTATATTGCCCATGGAACTTGGTCTACAGAAGGAAATAAACTAAACTATATTGGAGAAAATGATGATCCTGCTAAGTCAAGGCATGTTTTCTCTGGAATAATTATAAATAAAGTTATGCAAGGCACTTACAAACATGAAACTGAACCTGATGGTACTTGGAGTGCTGTTTTACAATAAATTTATTGAGTTAGCCGTTTAGTTCCTGTATACTCTTCCTTTAAAACAAAAGAATCTGAAACAATTTGAAGGCAAGATATACTAAACTTTAATAATGAAACTTGTAAAGCATATTTAGCCAAAATAAAGTGGCAAGATGGCTTGTCTCTAGTAAATGTAGTGCACAAAAGGTCATGAAAAGTCAGTATATGATTACATTGTAAATACTGTAAATAATCACTGTATGCTTTATCAAGTACTACAAAAGAAGTCTAAATCTTTTAAAATATCGCTAAACAGCTAATTGTAGTGGAATTCTCAATTTTTGAGTTCAGTTCTTAGTTGGTGGTAGCTTACTATTGTCGTATAAAAATGGAGCATAGCGTTGAAACAGTTTAAAATAGATTGCACCAAAAAGGCTTCAAGGCATCTTTTCTTGTTTGCATCTGATAAGGCACTGCATTTTAGAAAATATTTTAGGTTTGAATGATTGACACCTCCTTCAAAGGCAAGAAAAAGAAGATAAAATCAACTATTAGTTATTCTTATTTTGTTGAAATTCTTTTTGCAAACTAGTATCCCACATTCGCCAAATAAAATGGTTGCCATTTCTTACATCATTGATGTTTAACTCAGCTTTTCTGTAATCATCATTGATATCATCAAAAGAGATATCTCTTTTGAGGTTTCTTATATCAAATTGAAGGTTATTATACAAAAAAGAAGTATTCCTAGAATCTACAACCATAAACTTATAACCTGTTAAATTTAAAGAATTTACAATTACTTCATCTTTAAATTTAAAATTATCAAAAGAATAATTTAAAAAGATGCTTGTTGGTAAATTAATACTTTCAGTTTTATCCTCATGTTGAGAAAAAACACTAAAAGTTAGAAATAAACAAGCTATAAATACTATTTTTCGCATAATCAGAATGTTAAACCACACTCAAATATAGTCAATCTTTTTTTAATATGACTATAAACCCTCGCCTTTACTTAATAATTCTATATTGGTAAGATAATTTTCGTATTCAATAAGCTTAGATAAAGCGTATTTATCTTTTTTATAAGGCTTAAATTTTTTCTTTCTTTTTTTTGGACGTAAAGATTCGTCCTCAGCATCAAAATTATTATCCATGTCTCCCTTTTGTTTGTGTTTTAAGATAACGTAAACTAAAGTGATTTTATTATAAACTTGAGGTTATAAATATCTTTCTTTAATAATATTTATATGATGTAATAAATGACCTGAGTTTACATAACCTATAGCTCGCACAGTAATTTCATTACCGTCAATAGTTCCGACTTGTAATAATATATCTTCAGAAAAATTTGCAAACATAAATAATGTTGATTTTCTCACGACATTAAACTCTTCTATCAACTCTTTAAAATCTCTAGTATTGCTATTGGCATTTTTTACGTAGCTATTCTCTTCAAAACCAGGTAAATCTGTTTTATCTTTTCTTGCAAAACGCAATGCTCTTGTATTAAAAATTCGTTCGGCATCAATAATATGTTCTAACAATTCTTTTATTGTCCATTTACCCTCTGCATAACAGTAAAGGTATTTGTCTTCTGGTAAACTTTCAAAGAAAGTTAATGCTTCATTAAAAGATTCTTGTAAATTTTCAACAACACTCTTCGTTGTATCTGCTCTATCTATATAGGTTTTATAAAACCTATTATACTCATTCTCTTTTATACTATCCATTACTATAAATTTCGGATTATTAGTACTGTAAAACTACCAAAAAAATCATTTTTTTAATTTGACAAAACACTAAACTCTTATTTATTATAATCTCTAAGCACCTTGAATTTCTCAATAAAAAAGACTAACTTCGTTCCTGTCCGTCCGAAAGGCGGGTATCAGTCGCTAAATATGGCTTTATTCTCGTAAAATTACAAAAAAAAAGAGAGATTTTTCAATCTCTCTTTTTAACTAAAAATTTGTTTCTCTTAATGCATGCATCTAAGCATGTGAATTTTCAATATACAAATATAGTAATTTTATTTTACAATCTCTAATAATTCAACATCAAATATTAAAGTTGAAAATGGTTTTATTGGCCCTCCTTGACGTGGAAACGCTCCATAAGCTAAATCTTGTGGTACAAATACTTTATATTTAGAGCCCACAGGCATTAATTGTAACACTTCTGTCCATCCTTTTATAACACCATTTACACCAAATTCAGCAGGTTCTCCTCTATCTACAGAACTGTCAAATACAGTACCATCTATTAAAGTACCATGGTAATGCACTTTTACTTTTGAAGCAGCAGTTGGTTTTTCACCTTTCCCTTCTTTTAAAACAAGATATTGCAAACCACTTGCAGTTGTTTTTACACCTTCTTTAGATTTATTTTCTTCTAAAAATTTAATACCTGCTGCTTTATTGTCTCCAAATTCTGCTTCAGCTTTTTTCAAAGCGTCTGCTTGTTGTTCTTTTTGCTTTTCAACTTGTAGTTTTTGAAAAAATGTTCTCAATACCGTTTCTACTTGTCCTTTTTCAATTAGAATGTCGGTAGAGTCCATCCCGTTATTAAACCCTTGTACAAAAAAGTCTTCATCTACTTCTTTAAAATTCTCTGTAAATTTGAAAGCCATATCTATCCCTAAAGCATAGCTTACTGAATCTATTTCGTTATCCAAAGACTTTTTAGTTACTTCTCCTTGTTTATTACATGAAGTAAGTACTACTAATGCTATTACAATAGCAAAAAAATTAATTAGTTTCATTTGTTTTATCTGTTTTATTAGTTTTTTGTTGGCATCAAAAGTAGTGAAAAAATATTTTAAACATCTTATTTAAAAGCTTAAAATTATTCTACAATCTCTAACAATTCTATTTCAAATATTAATGTTGCAAAAGGCTTGATTGGTCCGCCTTGACGAGGAGTTGCTCCGTAAGCTAGGTTGTACGGAATAAAAAATTTGTATTTAGAACCAGCAGACATTAATTGTAAACCTTCTGTCCATCCTTTTATTACCTGAGAAACACCAAATTCATTTGGTTCCCCTCTATCTACTGAACTATCAAATACAGTACCGTCAATTAACATTCCATGATAATGCACTTTTACTTTTGAAGCAGTTGTTGGTTTTTTACCAGTTCCTTCTTTTAACACAAGGTATTGCAAGCCACTTTCGGTCACTTTCACACCTTTTTTAGACTTGTTTTCTTCTAAAAATTTGATTCCTGCTGCTTTTTCAGCTCCAAACGCTGCTTCTTGTAATTTTTGTTGCTCTTTTTGTTTTTTTTGTTGTAATTTTTGAAAAAATGTTCTTAAAATAGGTTCTACTTTATCCTTTTCAATTAAAGTATTGGTAGAAGCTGTTACACTATTAAATCCTTGAATAAAAAGGTCATTATTTACTTGCTCAAAATTTTCTTTAAATTTAATAGCCATATCCATACCCAACGCATAACTTACTGAATCTACTTCAGTAGTTAGTGTTTTCTTAGAAAGGTCTTGTCCGTAACAAAAAACCTGTGATAAAAGTGCTATCGAAATAGCAAAAAAATTAATTCTCATAATATTTACAATTTATTTTTATTGACGCCAAAAATACTACTTTCAATGCTATCAAGTCTTAATTTTTTATTAAAAAAATAGTACGAATTAAAAAACAAAATTTAACTTTGTTACAATAATATAATATTGTTTATATGCAAAAGCAACTCATAGAATGCGTACCTAATATTAGTGAAGGACGTGATATTGAAAAAATAAATACCATCGCTCATAGTGTTGAATCTGTAGATGGTGTAAAGCTATTAGATATTGACCCTGGTTATGCCACCAACAGAACCGTTATTACATTTGTTGGTGAACCTAAGGGTGTTATTGAAGCTGCTTTTTTATTGATAAAAAAAGCTTCAGAGCTGATTGATATGAGTAAACAGACAGGAGAACATCCTCGTTTTGGAGCCACTGATGTTTGCCCGCTAGTACCTATTTCTGGTATTTCTTTAGAAGAAACTGCTGTTTTTGCTCATCAATTAGGTGAACGTGTAGGTAAAGAATTAGGCATTCCTGGTTATTTTTATGAAAATGCTGCTAAAAAAGAAGAACGTAAAAACTTAGCCAATTGCCGATCTGGTGAATACGAAGGTTTGGCAAAAAAAATTGCAAGTCAACAATGGAAACCTGATTTTGGTCCTTCAGAATTTAATAACTCCGTAGCAAAAACAGGAGCTATTGCTATTTCTGCACGTGATTTTTTAATTGCCTACAATATCAATCTAAATACAACTTCTGTCAGACGGGCTAATGCCATAGCTTTTGATATTAGAGAAGCAGGGCGTATCAAACGTGAAGGTAATCCGATAACAGGTAAAAAAGTTCTAGACGAAAATGGAGAACCAGTTCGGATTCCTGGAAAATTAAAAGCCGTTAAAGGATTAGGATGGTATATTGAAGAATACGGAATTGCTCAAATTTCTTATAATTTGACCAATATTTCTATTACATCCATGCATATTGCTTTTGATGAAAGCTGTAAATCTGCTACAGAAAGAGGTTTGCGTGTTACGGGCTCTGAACTGATTGGTTTGGTACCTTTAAAAGCAATGCTAGAAGCAGCGGATTACTTTTTGAACAAACAGCAACGTTCATTAGGTATTTCTGAAAGTGAAAAAATAAAAATCGCAGTTAAATCTCTAGGTTTAGACGATTTAAAACCATTTAATCCGCAAGAAAAAATTATAGAGTATGTACTTAAAGAT
>JAJRPL010000400.1 GCA_024280815.1 Bacteroidota bacterium | reverse complement strand
TATCAATACTGAGCGAATCATCTCAATGTTTAATGTAATTGATAATAAGTTAGTTGTTGAAGAAAAAGGGATTTATTCTGTTGAAAAATTCATAGTTTCTAGACGTTTAATGTATTGGCAAGTTTATTTACATAAGACAGGCTTAGTGGCTGACTATGTGTTAGTTAATGTGTTGAAAAGAGCTAATGAGTTAGTTAGTAAAAACATTGAAGTAAATTGTAGTGATTCATTAAAATACTTTTTATCAGCTGATGGGATTACAAAATTTGATGATGCTATTTTACAAAAATTCTCTGAAATAGACGACTATGACATTATTATGGCTATAAAACAATGGATGAGCCATTCTGATTTTGTATTGTCAAGTTTATCTAAAACATTAATTTATAGAAAGCTTCCGAAAATTAAAATTCAAGATAAACCAATCTCTAAAGCCGAAATTGAAACAATTACACAAGGTGCAATTGAAAAATTAAAAATTAAAAATTCTAATATTGATTATTTTATTGCTTCTGGATGTATTGAAAATCAGGCCTATAACTTAAATAAAAGTTCCATAAATATCTTGTATAAGTCAGGTGAAATAAAAGATATTACTCAGGCTTCAGATCATTTAAACCTACTAGCTTTATCAAAACCTGTAGTTAAATATTTTATATATTATCCTAAGTAAAAAATACATTATAATAACAAGGTATTTTTTTATACTTTTGTGATGAAAAATCAAGTATATCAAAATTTTGTTTTACTAAAAAAAAGGATTGTAGCAAACACATATGAACCGAGCGTCTCAAATTTTTAAATCTAAGGAGATAATTAATAGCTAACAACATGTGACCACTGAAAAACAATGAATATAAACACATGAAATTTACAGCTAAACAAATCTCAGAAATCCTTGATGGAGAAGTTGAAGGGAACTTAAATGAAGAAGTTTTTAAACTTTCTAAAATTGAAGATGGTAAAAAGGGTTCATTAACTTTTCTATCAAATGCAAAATACACCCCTTTTTTATATTCAACTAATGCTTCTGTGGTTATAGTTAATAAAAATTTTGTCTCAGAAAAAGAAATCTCTGCCACTTTAATAAAAGTTGAAGATTCATATCAGGCTTTTTCTAAATTATTAGAATATTACAATCAAGTCAAATTAAATAAAAGTGGTATTGAAAAACCTAACTTTATAAGTGAATCTGCCACTTTAGGTGATGATTTATATATTGGTGCTTTTTCTTATATTGGTAATGATGTTACTATAGGTAATAATGTAAAAATATATCCTAATGTATATATTGGTGATAATGTATCTATTGGTGAAGGATCAACCCTATTTTCTGGAGTGAAAATTTATTCAGAATCTATTATTGGTAAATCTTGTGAAATACATGCTGGGAGTATTATCGGTTGTGATGGATTCGGATTTGCACCAAGCGAAAGTGGTGTATATAGTAAAATACCACAAATAGGAAATGTTATTATAGAAGATAATGTTGATATTGGATCAGGTACCACTATTGATAGAGCAACCATGGGGTCAACCATTATTAGAAAAGGAGTTAAATTAGACAATCAAATACAGGTCGCTCATAATGTTGAAGTTGGTGAGAATACCGTAATTGCAGCTCAAACAGGAGTAGCAGGCTCTACAATAATTGGTGAAAATTGCTTAATTGGTGGGCAGGTTGGTATTGTAGGACATCTTAAAATAGGTAATAACGTGCGTATACAAGCACAAACAGGTGTTGGTAGAAACTTAAAAGATGATGAAATAGTACAAGGAAGTCCTGCGTTACCGTATGCAGATTATAATAAATCATATGTTCATTTTAAGAACTTATCAAAATTGTCTGAAAAAATAGATAAATTAGAAAAAATAATAAATGCAGAAACAAAAAACAATTAAAAAAGAGGTTTCTCTAACAGGAGTTGGATTGCATACAGGTAATAAAGTAAAAATAACTTTTAAACCAGCTCCTGCAAATTATGGATACACTTTTACTAGAACAGACCTAAAAGGAAGCCCTACAATAGAAGCAAAGGCTGATTATGTAGTAGATACTCAAAGAGGTACAAATCTTGAGAAAAACGGAGTATCAATAAATACTTCTGAACATGTGTTGGCAGCTATTGTTGGTTTAGGAATTGACAATGTATGTGTTGAATTAGATGCTGCTGAACCTCCTATTATGGATGGTTCTTCAAAATATTTTATTGAAGTTTTAGAACAAGCAGGAATTGAAGAGCAAGATGCTGATGTAAATGAGTATATCGTTAAAGATGTAATATCTTATAAAGATGAAAACTCAGGAAGTGAAATTATTATTATGCCTTCTGATACTTATGAAGTAACTACTATGGTCGATTTTGGGACAAAAGTACTAGGTACCCAAAATGCCAGTATAAAACATATTTCTGAATTTAAAGAAGAAATTTCTGAAGCAAGAACTTTTAGTTTTTTACATGAAATTGAAATGCTATTAGATAATAATTTGATAAAAGGAGGCGATTTAAACAATGCCATTGTTTATGTTGATAAACCTTTGTCAGATGAAACAATGAAAAAACTAAGTACTGCTTTTAAAAAAGAAAGTGTTAAAATAAAACCAAATGGTATTTTAGATAATTTGACATTGCATTGGCCAAACGAAGCTGCAAGACATAAATTGTTAGATGTTATTGGAGATTTAGCTTTGGTGGGTACTAAGATTAGAGGAAAAGTAATTGCTAATAAACCTGGACATGCTATAAATACCCAGTTTGCTAAAAAATTAGCAAAAATAATTAAAATAGAAAAAAGAAATAACGTACCTCAATTTGATTTAAATCTACCACCTTTAATGGATATTCATCAAATTATGGATATTTTACCACACAGACCTCCATTTTTATTAATC
>JAJRPL010000399.1 GCA_024280815.1 Bacteroidota bacterium | reverse complement strand
AATTAAAATTTTAAATTTTAGTTTATCTTTTTTAGAGATTAAAAAAAATATATCTTTAATTACTGTATACATATCTTTTATCCTCTATAAATTAGTTTATTTAAATCATTGATTCACTGATGATAACAATGGTTTATAGTTGTTCACTTATGTAGTCTATTTCCTCATCTGTTACATATGGATTCATAGGTACATTAGTTTTTGGTTGCTGGTTGCTGGTTTTTAGTTCAAACATTCAACTACCTTTTGTGCAATATATTGAATTTTATTCTCCTCTATGTACGGATTCATTGGAAGACTCATTATCTCATTACTGACTTGTTCACAAATAGGGAAGTCACCTTGCTTATAGTTAAGATAAGCAAAACACTCTTGTAAATGAAGTGGCATTGGGTAGTGTACGGCTGTGGGGATACCTTGCTCTTTAAGGTTTGATTGAATATCATCTCTAAGAGAGGTTGAAGGTTGAAGGTTGAAGGTTGAAGGAGTTATACGTATACTGTATTGTGCGTAGGCACTGGTGCAGTTAGCATCTATATGAGGTAGAATGATCTCAAAATTTGATTCTTTATCCTTTATCCTTCTTCCTTCTTCCTTCTCCCTTAACACTTGTGTATATTTCTCCGCAACTTCTTGGCGTGATTTTAAATCTTTTGCATAATGCTTTAGCTTCACATCTACTATGGCACACTGAAGTGTATCCATACGACCACCCATACCAATGTATTTGTGATGGTAACGTTTACTTTGTCCATGTACTCGTAAAGAGCGAATTTTAGTTGCTACTTCTTCGTTGTTAGTAAAAACTGCTCCTCCGTCGCCAAAACACCCTAGGGGTTTCGCAGGGAAAAAGCTTGTGGTAGAGATATCTCCTAGATTAGAATCCGTTTTACCTTTATATGTAGAACCAAATGATTGTGCACCATCAATGATAATCTTTATCTTTGAGGGAGAAGGATGAAGGTTGCACCCCAAGGGCATTTCTTGACAGGGCAAGGATGAAGGGTCTTTTACTCTCTTTTCTTCTTCTACCTTCTGCCTTCTACCTTCTGCCTTATCAACCACTGCTTGAATGGCATCCATATCTGCAGGCTGTCCGTAGAGGCTTACAGGCATGATAGCCTTTGTTTTGTCCGTGATGGCTGCTTCTATTTTAGTGGGGTCTATGTTGTATGTCTTTTCATCTATATCTACAAACACGGGCTTTGCCCCTAAAAAAGCTATGGTCTCGGCAGTAGCGATGAAAGTAAATGGAGTGGTGATAATCTCATCACCTGGTTTAATGTCTAACGCCATCATCGCTAAAAGTAGTGCGTCCGTACCAGAGCTACAGGTGATGGCGTGCTTAGCCCCTGTAAACTTTTGTAAGTTTTCTTCTAAGGCTTTAACTTCATCTCCCATAATATAGTTAGATTTATCTAGTACATTATGGATAGCTTCATCTATCTCTGTTTTATAAAGTTGGTACTGGTATTGTAGTTTTGCGAAGTCTATTTGCATGCTATTTCCTCTATCTATTTCAATTAAATTAACGATGTATTAGAGGATAAACTAATACATCATTCTTGGATCATTGTAGTATTTAAATTATAATAAATTATTAGACGGATCAATTAAAAAAAATGTGACATGCTCTTCGACAGTACCTTCAAACCTTATAAAAGGTTTTTCATAATATTCTAATTTTCTATGTTCAACTAATTTAATCAAATTATCTAAATCTTTTTTATCATAGAATGTTATACCTGCATGTCTTGGATACATTTCTATTTCATTATCTTTCGTTGTCTTCTCTGGGTATTTATGACAAACTAGTTGGTCTCCAAAGAAATCTAAGGTAATTCTATCATCATATCTTCTTGCTAATTTGCAACCTAAGTTTTTAACATAAAATTCATATGTTTCATCTAGGCTGTTACAGGGTATTGCAAGATGAAATACATTATTAGGATTTCTAATAATAAATATCCTTTCTATAAATTAAATTTATGTTTCAAATGTAGAGAATGTATCCGAACGTAATCCAAGCCGTAATGTTTCTAGTGCAATTATATCTGAAAATGAAATATTAGCCAAATTACAATTTGTACCTAATCTTTTTATAAAATGAGGTTGTAATTTCTTATTTGGTGCTTCAAATATAATGTCTTCTATCTTTAAATTTGACTCAAGTATTTCTTCAATTAGACCTATTCTTAGTTCTCCACTACTCCGACAAATACCACTTGTTCCACTTTCTCTAGCTTCTGTTATAACTTTTAATGCACCTGCATCTAAGTCTTCTTGAATATATTTAATCCATTTTTTAGGAGACATTTCTTCTGATTTGATAGAGTCTTTCAGTCCTACTTCACTAAAAACTTTAAAATCTTTTGAAAAATCTTTGATATATGATGCTTTTGAGGTGTTATCAATATCTATAGTTCCATTAGATATTTCCATATATTCACAGTTATATTTATTTAGTAACTTTTTATACTTACTTAAAGAATCTTGTTGTAAATATTTTTCAAATAAAGTACCACCAAAAAAATATGAAATATTATGATGGATTAAAATATCTATTTTTTGTTGTAAGTTTTTGGTAATAACAGATGTACCCCACCCAAATTTTACAAAATCTATCTCTTCTGTAAAGCTTTCAATTACATCTTTAAAAAAATTAAGAGGATAACCATTATCGATTAAAACATTTATTCCAAATTTTCGAGGTTTACTGATTCTATTTGGTAAATTTAAGTTCATGGATTTTTGCCTTTTTTATTTTAATTAATTTATTTTGCATATAAATTTTCATAGCAAAGTCATTTTTTTTCTTTATTGAACATAATACCAAGTCTATGGGTGAAAAATCCTTATTATCTGAATTCAGAAATTTTTTTGCTGCTTCTGAATGGAGTATCCTATAGACAGTTTCTTCTTCTTTATGTTGCTGTGTATTATTTAAAAGTAAATATTTCATATATTCAGCACATGCAAGATCTTCATCTCCTGAGGGGTGTGATGCAATAAGGTTTATGTGTATTGAGTTCTCAGGAATAGTAGTTATTAATTTATTTATATATTGAATGGTGTTTGCTGCATTACTGTATCCTGTTACAAAAATATAATCTGCATTAAGTAATGCTAGCGTTACAGAAACACCATTTGTTGTTTTTTGTATTAAAGTCTTATCTGATATTTCTGCTTCATTTAAATCATAAGGAGAGTTCCCGTAATCAAATTCAGGAATCTTGTAACCTTGCACCTCTCCTGATGTTATACATGGTGTATTTGTGTGTCTTAATATTTTAGCCATTGAAATATCATTAGTTAAAATAATTTCTTTAATTCCGTTGAGAAAAGCGTAATGAGAGACGGTAAATGCTCTTATAACATCAATTATTATATTGATATGTGCATGAGGTAATTTTTGCTGTCCTTGTGTTATATTTATATTTATATTTTTTTTCATATATTTTGTCTTTATATTTAAAATTTCTCTAAAAGAATAGTCATAATTTTCTTAATATACTCAACTTCATGGAATGCAACAATAATAAATACACTACTTACAAATGATACCGTAGTAATATTCCCTGTAATTGCTAATATAGCTTTTGATATATTGTTTTTTACTAGTATTTTATAAATTTTAGTACTTCTAAATAACATATATATATTTAAAGCACTAGCATGTAAAAAAGCCCATAAAATCCAATTTAATGATGCAGAATGCCAAATACCTATAACCATCATACTAGCATAAGTAGATATCCAAACTTTCTTTGTTTTTATAAGAGTAGGAAAAAATACATAATCTCTTGTCCAGTTAGAGAGTGACATATGCCATGATTGCCAAAACTGTGATATATTGGTTGCTAATAATGGTCTATTGAAGTTTTCACATTTGGTAAACCCAAGTATGAGAGCAAGTGCTTTACTTATTTCTGTATAGAGCATTAAATCCAAATAGGCATGAATAAAGGCAGAAAAACCAAATATAAATATTTTATAATTTATGATATTTTCTTTTAGATCATTCACTACTGTATGATACATAGTATCATAGGCAAAAGGAAACAATAATGTATCTACTACGGCTAATTTAAGAAAAATTACAAAAAATAGCAAGAGGTATGTTTTTTGTCTTTCGACTAAAGTAAGGCTATTCTTCAGTGCATAAAAATCTCGAAATCTTTGTATTGGACCTGCTGGAAAAATAGGGAAAAAGAATACATAGGTATAGTAATCAAGCAAAGATATCTCTTCGTAATGTGTTTTGTGTTTTGTATATTCTATAACTAAGGCTATAAGCCTGAAAAAATAATACGATACCCCTAATGGGACATAGATAGTTTCTAGATTAAAAAAGAGATAATAATCTTTAATCAAAATAAGTAACAATATATTAAAAACAACAAAATATAAAATATTATCAAACCATTTTTTCTTTTGTTTGATAACATAAAGTATAAATGTTGAATATACTGTTAACAACAGTAATGAAAAGATATCAAGCCATGCTATCAATAATACAGATATAAGTATAACGAGTATTTTTTTTGTATATATATTTTTTAATGTACCTACACTTTCCACGACTACGAGTGCAGTAAAAAAAAGTATGGAGTAAAGTAGTATATTATCAATCATTTTAATAGCCTCTTGAGTGCATTAATCGTATCTTCATAATAGTATAATCTACCTATTGGACGTAAATGAATGCTGTCATAATAGAGGTATTGTTTAGAGGGTTTAAATATAGTATTTGAGACAAAAATCATATCTGGATATTGTTTTTTTAAATCTTCAATCTTTTGATAGTAAAATGTAAGGTCATTGTGGAAATATTTGTCAATAATTGGGCTAAATGGTAGTTCCCACAATACAAATGTTGTTTCATGTTTTTTAGAAAGTACTAGCATCTTTTCTATAAGTTCAAAATTGAGAAACATATGCTCTTTTCTTGTATTTTTACTTTTTTTGAGCCACTTAATGAGTTTTTTTTCAAGTTTACCATAGGGCATAGGTTCACTAATATAATTGTATTGTTTTGGTATTTTCTCATTAAAATGAAAAGTTGCTATATTTTTAAGTGTATGATTTTTTATGTATTCTTTTAAAAGATAGATATAAGAGTGAGTAACAGGAAAAACTTTATGAATTGCTGAGATATTGGTGTCTAATAAATAGTTGTCTAATCCTTCATTATATACCTTTACAGGATATTTATAATATTGACCCCCAAAATAAATTCCATCAACAATTTGTTGTTTCCCAAAAGCAGGATCTTGTAAACTTTTAGGGTGTAGTCCATAAATAATGACATCACCTTTTTTCAATAAGTTTTGCATTTTTAAACTGTCATAAGAAGTTTGATTACTTGTGGAACAGTTATAAAAAGGTTGCTGTAAATCAATAGATATATTCCTATCATCAGCAAAAAATTCTCTTGAGGAAGATCCTCCAAAAACAAATATACTTTTATTAGGTGCAGAAAATATATTGTTAATAACCCTAAAAGCTCTTCTTTGTGAATTGAATTTAAAATCAACCTTCCAAAGAGGTTCTTTTGCTAAATTACTGAGGTATGTTTCTAGGAAATATACTTCTGTTATTAAAAAAATAAGAGAAAGTAAAAATATTTTTATCATACTATTCTTTCTAATTTATTTTCTAAAAGTAATTTTTGAAGTGCAGGTCTGTCTATTTTCATTGTTTTAGTAAAAGGAATATCTTCAGATGCTATAGAATAAAAGTTATGTGGTATTTGGTGTGATTTTAAATTATTTTTTAAAGATTTGATAAGTTTTTCTCTTTTGAGAGAAGAGTTATCTATAATCATATTAAGTATATTTCCAAATAAACTATGTGGTGTAGCTATTATAAGAATAATATTAATATCTAATACTTTCAATATCTTGCTGATATTATTTTCTAAATATTTTAATGATATTTTATGTCCTGCTACTTTTATTTCATCATTTTTTCTACCTTTAAGTATGGTATTCCCATTTTCAATGGTAATTAGGTCTCCGGTATGAAATATTTTTTCTCTTTTCTTGTATAGATTATTGTTTATATAGCCTAAAAATAAAATTTTTGATGATACTACAATTTCTTCTTCATCGATTTTAATTTTCATAGATGGTAAATGTACACCTATATTTTGTATTTCTTTTACTGTTTTAATTTTATTTATATATAAACGTCCTGCTACTTCAGCAAGACCATAGACTTTAAAAAATGTAATATCTTTAAAATGAGTTAATATATCTTCAATGATTGTATCGCTAATGGAGTCGCCTGAAGAAAAGAAGAATTTAGGATGCATAGATGCTTCCTTTAGAGGAGAGATAGATGATATGATATGCATAGGCGACCCAACAATATTAAGTTCAGCAGATATCTTTTTATAAGAATTTAATTGATTTATATTTTGGTAGTCGTCAAATATTAGCAATGATTTACTGTACCAATGTACTAAGAAGTGACTTAATGCACTTACAAGGTAAGGCTTTAAATAAGTAATAGAAACAACCTCTTGTATTTGAAGACTTTTAAATGTTTCTAGTGCATTGATAAGAAAATGTTCTTTATTATGCACTATCCCTTTTGGTTCTCCTGTACTTCCGGAAGAGAAAAGAATTGTGTCACCATCATCAAGTAGTTTTTTATAGTTTTTATTGATATGAATGAGAGGTTGATTACATTCTACAGTAAATATATATTTACAATATTGAGGAGTGATTTCATTATCTAAATTAATTTTAGTAGGGAACACTACTTTTTTATCTAACATCCATAAGGCAACAAGAGAGGTGTAAAAATCAAAGCTATCTGAAATGTGAAGATAAATATATTCATTGCTAACATGAGAACCCTGTACAAAAGTACAGATATTAGAGACTCTCTCCATAAAATGTTTTCTAGTAATAACTTTATCATGGTGTAATAAAAAAGGCGTGTTATCTACATTGAATTGAAAGAATTCTTTAATCATTACAGTAAAGTAACCTATGTATTATTGTTTACTAAGAACAAAGTCTGTAATTTTATTAATACTACTTAATGCATCAATGCTAATATCATAAGGATTAATCTGTATGTTGAATTCTGACTCCATAAAAATAATAATATGTAAGACATTTAGTGAGTCTAAATAACCATTACTAAAAATTTCAAAGTCATCACTTTCTATTTTTTTTGAAGCTAATAGTTCTACTTCATTAATGATTTTTTCTTTAATTGTGTTTCTCATATCATCTCCTTAAAAGCCCATATACCTAAATGTAAGAGTATTGGTATTGGAATAATTCATTACTAGTAGTATTGCAAGCCAAATGAAGGATAAGCCAAGTGATACTAAAATGGATTTGAATAGTTTAAATTTCATTTTTTTCTCTTATTATGAGAGTATTATTAACAAGTTTATACTTT
>JAJRPL010000398.1 GCA_024280815.1 Bacteroidota bacterium | reverse complement strand
TTTAAGAAGCAATTTTAAGAAGCAATTTTAAGAAGCAATTTTAAGAAGCAATTTTAAGAAGCAATTTTAAGAAGCAATTTTAAGAAGCAATTTTAAGAAGCAATTTTAAGAAGCAATTTTAAGAAGCAATTTTAAGAAGCAGAAAGTTAAAATATAATATTTTACTCCTCTTCATTATTTCTACAAGTGCTTATTACTTTATTAAAATAATACTTTCGCGACACTCCAAATATACACATTTTTCAATACAATTGCAAAAAACACTTAATTTTTGTATACCCTAAAAGTTCTAATTTAGAACTTTTAGGGTATTGACTGGTGTTATTAATGGGGCTAAATTTGTAGCATACTCTTGCAAGAGTTGAGTACTTCACAATAAAATAATCAATAGGCATTATTATACTATTGAAAAGTAAAGTGAAATGCTAAATGGTCGGAATAACTAAAAACAGCGACTATAAAACCTGTGTTTAGTAACTTTAAAACAAATATTATGAAAAAATTTCAAAAAATTATCGTAGCTTTGGTAGTAGTGATAAGCTTTGCGTATGCTGGTTCAGCAATGAACAGTGAAGAAGCTGTTGTACTTATAAACAGCAATGAAACGACTCCTGTCATTGAAAATGTAGAGTTTACTTATGAAAATTCTGCTTTTATTACACCAGAGGAGGCTCTTTATTGTAAAGTAACTGATGGAAAAAAAACATTGAAATGTTGGTTTTGTAATTGTTCTGAATTAGCTGAAGAACTTTAATAATTTAATAAGCTACCTAACATTTTTTTAATTTTTTGGGTAGCTTATTTTCTAAATAAAATAACAAAATGCTAGTCTCAAATAAAATAATAATTTTCTTTATATATGTATTAATTTCATCATATACCCATGCTCAGTACGCTGAAGTAAACGCAACAATAACATATACTTATGAATTACCAAAACTTTCTTACAAACATGATTATAAACTTATTGTAAAAAATCGAATTTCAAAATATCAGCATCATTCAGAAAAAGAAGAATTTAAAACACCAACTGATATTTTAGTTGAAATGAATAAAGATTATTATACATGGTTTTATGATGCTTCAACAAATAAAGTAACCGAACAAAGAATTGAAGAAGATGGTACTAAACTATTAGCTAAATGGGATGCAAATCTAAAATGGAAAATAACAAATGAAACTAAAGAGATTAATGGCTATAAGGTTCAAAAAGCGATAACAAAATCTTTTGAACAGAGCTTGTCATACCCAGACGGCGATGCTATTGCTTGGTTTACAACAGAAATACCTATTAGCTCGGGTCCAGAACGCTATTATGGTTTACCAGGTTTAATTATAAGGTTAGAGTTCACTAAAGATTCTCAAATAATATACTTAAAGAGTATTAATTATGATAAAGTACCTGAAATTAAAATACCTTCTGATGGTATTCCTATTACAAAAGAAGAAACAATAAGGTTTGATATAAGAACTAAAAAATGGTTAAAAAATAAAAAAAAGCAGTAATAATATTTGTTCTTTTTGATAAAATAATAAACTAAGGCAACTTTTTGTGTATTTATAGCGTCTTATTAAATAAACATGGTTTTTGAATAGTCTTTATTAATAAGATAAATATGAAATATTTTCTGAAAATTATTTTTACTATTTTTCCTCTACTGAATATTTGTGCTCAAGAATTAACAATAACAGGTCAACTTACAGATAACGAAACCAATACTGGTGTTGAAATGGTTTCAATAATTCTTACAAAATACCAATCTAATACAATTGTAGCTTATACCTCTTCAACAACTGGTGGTAATTATAAAATTGATACTGAAATAACAGAAGGTATTTACACTTTAAAAACTAGGCATTTAGGTTATCATTCTCTTGAAAAAGAGATTGTAATTACCGAAAATAACAATCAAAAAATAACAATTAACTTATCTCTAGAACCTAAAACAAATACCTTAGATGAGGTTATTGTAAAAAGAGAAGCACCAATAATTATAAAAAAAGACACAATTATTTATAATATTAAACATTGGACAGGGGATAACGACCAATCCTTAGAAAAAGTATTGGCAAAAATAGAAGGGTTTAAAATTTTACCCAATGGTGAAGTTCAAGTAAATGGGAAACTTATAAAAAAAGTGTTAATAGACGGTAAAGAAGTGTCTGGTGCTGGTGCAGCTTTATTAACTAAATCTTTAGACCCTAAAGACATAAAAAATATTGAAGTTCGTTTTGATGAAAAAAATGAAAAAATTAAAGAATCTTTATTAGATACTGAAGATTATGCTGTTTTAGATATTAAATTAAAAAGCGGATTAAATAAATCTTTTTTCGGAAAATTAAGACTTACTAATGGATATCAAAATAACTATGAATTAGGAGGCTATGCCAACCTCTTTTCATTAAATAAAAAAGCTAATTTTCATTTGTTTGCTGAACATGATGCTTTTGGTAGCCAAACAATATCGTTAAAAAGTATACGAAATATTGGTAAAGAGGCTTTTCAGAAAATATTTGAATTGCCAGCAGATTTTCAGTCATTGACAGAGAAGGAAGATTATCATTCAGAGATATTTGGCTTTGATGATTATATTTTATCTGATAAAAATGTTGTTGGGCTTACTTCTAATGTAGAGTTATCTGAAAAATGGAGTTTGTTTTTTGGAAGTTTCAACTCTTTAAACAGAACCAATCAAGCAAAATTTTTCGAACAACAATTTGCAACAAGTACCCAATTGTTTCAAGAAGAAAAATCGTTTAGAAACCCATCAAGTAAAAATAAATTAGAATTAAAATTTGACACAAAGAAGACCAAAGCAAGGTTTGACACAAATTTTATTTTTGATAGTCAGGATCAAGAAACATTAAATAATGTCAATAATACGGCTTTAACTTTTGATTTTGATAACAGAAAAAAATCGTTAAGTTTTTACAATAATCTATTTTTTGAACATAGATTATCTAAAAAATTGGGTTTAGAACTCAAAGCATCACATTCTCATATTGAGTTAGAAAACAACGTAGATTTTAAACATAATAACCCCTTGTATGAAATATTGGTTGATGAAAATAATATTGTTGTAAACAACCTATTACAGAAAATAAATTCTGAATCAAATCAAATCAATGCTCAAGCAAAGTTTCAATACACCACAAAACTTGGAGTATTTGAAGTTGGAAATTTACTAGAAAACAGGGTTTTATCCTATGAAAGTTTGGGTAAAAATAGAACAACAAATACTTTAATCACAAACTTTACTCAAAACCAAGAGAGATATTCCTTCAATAGAATAAAGCCTTTTGTTAACCATATTATTGATTTTGGTGATATTTCTGTAACAAATAAAATAGGATATTCTTTTGTTAATTACCCTGACAAGAATAACAAAACAGTAAAAGATAAGCTGGTAGATTATTATGTTAGTTTAAACTACTCTCCTAGTAATTTTTTCAACATCTATACCAGTTATAATACACGTTTCCCCTCATTCCCTTTAGTTAAAAGAACAAAAGCTAGTACAATATTAGATTTTCAAACTATAGAAATTGAAGCAGGTAGTTTATTACCTCAAAAAGAATCAGTAATTAACTTTTCAATATCTAATAATTTTAACGAGATAAAACTAAATGCTGATATTGCTTTTTTAGCTGGAAAAACACAATCTCAAAACAGGTATCTATTTACCGATTCACCATTTATTACAATACAAAGAGATCAATTAGAGAGTAACTATCAAGCAGTATCTATTATTTTAACCAAAAATTTTAAAAAATTACCTATTACATTAATTTTAGAGCCAGAAGCTGTATTTAATGAAAATGAAAATACAACTAACAACTCTATTTTATATTTTTCTAAAACTAAGAGATGGTTATTAGGTTTAAAAGTAAATTCAAATTTTAAAACCAAACCATTTAATTTTTATTTTTACCCTAAATACACAAAATTTAATTTTGAAAACACGTTGTCAAATTCAAAAAACAATCAAGAGATGATTTCGTATTTGTTTAACTCTGAAATTAAATTAGTTGAAGATAAATTATTTTTAGATATCGGATTTAGACATGTTAATTTTTATGGTAATGTAACTTCAAAGTACACAAATTTTAACGCTAAATTATCTGGAAAAGTAAAAAAAATTAATTGGTTTGTAATTGCTTCAAACTTAACAAATGATAGAGAATTTATACAGCAACAAATTTACCCTACTTTTTTTGTTTCACAAGTTCATCAAGTATTTGGAAGATACATTAAAATAGGTGTTGAGTATAAATTTAAGTAACATACTCTATTTTGAAAACTCACCCTGTAACTTAAACTCACGGTGTTAGTGATCTTTACACGATCTCCATCTTTTTCAACAAAAACGAAGCATTCATATTTTTACAAATGCCCTCTTTTAGTTTGTAGTCAAAATGGAGTTCGTTATTAATAATCTCGGCATCAAAATAATAGTTTTCAATTTCTGAGAGTTCTTTTTCAATTTCGCAAAGGCTTAAATCGTGCGTAGCAATAATCCCAGTAGAGTTTGAAGCTACTAATTTTTGGACAAACTTTTTTGAGCCAATGGCTTTATCGGTACTGTTTGTACCTTTTAAAATTTCATCTAAAATGATAAAGTATTTGGTAGTTTTTATCTCTTCTACAATAAATTTTAAACGTTTTAACTCTGAAAAGAAATACGATTCATCATCTGCCAACGAATCGGTAGTACGCATACTGGTAATTAATTTTATGGGCGAATAGTCCATTTTTTCTGCACAAACAGGTAAACCCATATTTGCCATAACAATCGACAGA
>JAJRPL010000397.1 GCA_024280815.1 Bacteroidota bacterium | reverse complement strand
AGTTTCAAAACATGGCGTTGTTATCTCTGAAAAAGGAAATAAAGCCTTGGCACTTCGTTTTCCATATATGGACAACCCTCCTCATATTCTTCAGCAATGGTACGACATGGGAAAAGCGACAAATTTCAATGAATTTGAAACTGCATTAAAACAAAATGCTATTGGCTTATTCAATGTAATTTATGCTGATAAAACTGGAAATATATTTTATTCTTTTTTGGGAAATATACCAGATAAAAAAGGAGAATGGAAAGATTGGAGTAACACAGTTTCTGGAGATAAAAGTGATTTGATTTGGGATAGCTATCATCCGTATAGTAAATTACCTAAATTATTAAACCCGAAAAGTGGCTGGTTGCAAAATGCTAATGAAGGTCCTTATACGTCAACTATTCCTCAAGAAATTGATTATGAAGCCTACGATAAAGATATTTCAATAAATAATATGGGATTTAGACCTCAACAATCTGCAAGTTTGATACGCAACAAAAAAGAATTGACATTGGACGATATTATCAACTTAAAACACTCAACAAAATCGTCACTTTTTGAACGACTAAAAGATGATTTTGAAGAGTTAAGAACCATTAATAAAGACAGTTTAACTACAGTTGCTTTAGATGTTTTAAAAAATTGGAATGGTGAATTTAATGCAGATAGCAAAGGTGCTGTATTATTTGTCAATTTAATATTCTCTTTAGATAATCAGAACTTATTTAAAGAACCATGGTCTGCTAAAAAACCATTAACAACGCCAGACGGATTAAAAAGCCCTGCTACAGTTTTAGCAACATTAAAAGGAGTTGCTCAAGGTATGCTCAAAAAATTAGGAACATTAGAAGTGCCATATGGTTCAGTATTTAGAATAAAGATTGGAGAACATGAAATTCCTGCAAATGGTAGTTTCGGCAATCTTGGTGTATTTAGAACCTTAGCCTTTTCTAAAGGAAAAGACGGGAAATACTATGCTTTTCATGGTGATGGCTATGTCTGTGCAACTGAATTTGGTGATGATATCAAAGCAAAAGTAATTTTAGGCTATGGCAATGCTAGTCAGCCAGGTAATAAACATGTTGGCAATCAATTAGAGCTGTTTTCAAAAAAGAAATTACGTGATGCTTGGATTAAGAAGAAAGATATTGAAGCAAACTTAGAAGAACGAGAAATAATAAAATAAGGTTTACTCTTTACTTTTAGACCTACTAGGTTTTAAAAACCTAGTAGGTCTTGATATTTTTATTCTTTAGCCTTTATTTCTGCTAGAAACTCTTTCAGTTTTTTACCATACTTAGAAGCACTAACCTCTTTTGATAAAGAGTTATTTACAGTATCTAAAAGCCTGATATTTGCATTTGCTAATTCAGTCAATGCCAAATAAGGAGCAACTTCTTTATCTGCATGATTTTTGGCAAAATT
The DNA here is from genome assembly GCA_024280815.1 of Bacteroidota bacterium. Classification (GTDB taxonomy): domain Bacteria; phylum Bacteroidota; class Bacteroidia; order Flavobacteriales; family Flavobacteriaceae; genus Aureibaculum. Next base: position 3,208 of record JAJRPL010000397.1, on the reverse strand, counting down.
GGTAGTATATAAATACCTGTTTTTTACTAAACCTAATATTTTTTTATCTAAAGAATCCATTTTTATAGAATCTCCTGCTTTTTTGGCTTCCAAATTTGCTTTGATATAATCTAAACGCTTGTCATTAAATTGACTTATCATTTTTTTATATTCATCTAGCAATAATTGATTAGAAAGTCCTTTAATCGTTGCTCCGTAAACAAATTTATCAAGTCTTGTATTGATAGTAATTGTTCCTTCTTCTCCAAAAAATGAAATTTGCTTCGTTGGTGATTTATCTAAAGATAAAAAATACAACTCTGGACTTTCAATTTCATCAGACAAGGTAAAAGCACTCACGCCATCCATTACAATTGAATCTACTGCTACTAATAAAGTATCTTGTATTTTTTGCAAATACAAGGTTCCTTTTTTAAGGTTTTTTATTTCTCCTGTCACCAACATTGATCCTTTTTTTTCTGTAGAACAAGAAAATAAAAAGATAAATACAGCGAATACTATTATTATGTTTTTCATAAGGATCTTTCAAACTTTAAGGATGGCAATATATCAAACTCATTTCAGTTTTTTATCCTTTTTATATAATTTTTCAAATGCTATATATACCGCTTTATGTAAAATAGTAGCATGGCCTTCTTCAAGGATTGGTTCGTAAAATAATTCGATATTTTTATTTCCAGAAGCTTTAATTGCATCAACCAATTTATCAGCAACTTTATGCATTAAAGGATGCTCTTTTCCTAAAGAAATAAAAATTCGTTTGTTAAAAGTATTGTTTAATTTAAAAAAATCGTGTGCCTTACCAACTAGTTTTTGATCATCCCACCAAAGAGAGGGACTTACAATAATATAGTCATCAAATAAATAGTGTTTTTTTACTAATATTTCTGTGGCTACTAAGCCACCGAGAGATTGACCAATAATGGTTTTATGCGTATTTGTTTTGTAGTTTTTTATAATAAACGGCTGTACTTCTTTTTCAATAAAATTGATGAATTTTTCAGAACCTCCACTAGTTGTAATGTCTTTTTTATCTCTTTTAACTGAACTTGGGTAGGTAAAATCTCTATAACGATCAACATTTGCAATGCCGACTACTATAGATTTAGGCACCAAATCATACATATTCATAAACTGAACAAGACCTGCTATATGAGGAAAATCTTCATTTTTAGAGCCATCTAACACATAAATAGTCGGATAGGTTGTCAGTGAATCTGGATGATAACCTAAAGGCAAATAAATATTCAAGGTTCGTTGTTCGGAAAGCTCTTTTGAATCTATTTTCTCAACAACTCCAAAAGGAAAAACTGTTTTACCTACATAACGGGCATCTTCTTTTTGAGCATTTAATTGAACACCAATTATGGTGATAAAAAATATAATTATTTTTTTCATTTGTAAAATAGAATTAAGGTGAAGTAGCTACTATTTGCATTAGTATGGTACAGACAATAGCTCCTATTGTTCCTACAGCATATCCAAAAACTGCTAACAATACTCCAACAGTTGCTAATGACGGATGAAAAGCTGCGGCTACAATTGGTGCCGAGGCGGCTCCACCCACATTTGCTTGACTACCTACTGCTAAAAAGAAATATGGTGCTCTAATTAGTTTAGCAACTACAATTAGTAAAATAGCATGAATGGTCATCCAAACCACACCAATACCGATTAAACCAACATTGTCTAAAATTAGCGTTAGGTCCATCTTCATTCCTATTGACGCTACTAAAATATAAATAAAAACACTTCCATATTTACTAGCACCAGCTCCTTCATAATTCTTTGCTTTGGTAAAGGATAATAAAATAGCTATAATGGTCGATAAGCTAATCATCCAAAAGAATTTAGAGCTCAAAAAAGTAAACATATTCTTAGTGGTATCATTCTGAATTTGGTCTACAAAATTTTCAAAAAACTGACTTAAATACCCTGCTCCGAAATGTGCAAAACTTACTGTACCAAATGCAATGGCAGCAAGAACCATCAAATCTGACAAACTAGGATTCCTTTCTATTTCTTTAGCATAGGAAGAAACTTTTTCCTTTAATTTTTCAATAGCCGAAGTATCAGCTTTTAACCACTTATCAATCCGCTTTGACTTGCCAATACCAAGAATAATAATTGCCATCCAAATATTAGCAACAACAATATCAACAAACACCATTCCGCCATATAATTTTTGATTGTAACCATAAATTTCTAGCATTGCCGTTTGGTTAGCTCCACCACCAATCCAACTCCCAGCCAATGTTGACAAACCCCTCCAAACCGCATCAGGTCCAGCTCCACCAACTGTTTCTGGCGACACCATAGAAATTAATAAAATTGCAATTGGGCCACCAATAATAATCCCCACAGTACCTGTAAAGAACATCACTAAGGCTTTCCATCCTAAATTATAGACCGCTTTTAAATCAATACTTAAGGTCATCAATACCAAAGCAGCAGGCAATAAATACCGACTAGACATAAAATACAAATTTGATTTGTGTTTTAAGAGTTCGCCTGTTTGAGAAATGGTTTCCCATTCTGGTGCAATTAAACCTGTGGTAGTAAATACTGCAGGTAACATGTATGCAACAAATAAAGCTGGTACAATGCCATAAAACTTAGACCAAAAACCTTGTTTTATTGATGATGTATAAAATATAAAGCCTAAAGCCAGCATTAAAAGTCCGAAAACAATGGTGTCATCGGTTAGTATAGGGGTTGTATCCATATTTGAAAAATTAAATCAAATATATACAAAAAGAAAGTAGCTAACTATTTTTCTTCTTAGGATGTCGTTTTGCAGCTTTTAAACTTTCATTTAGCATCCACTCTAATTGTCCATTAGTACTACGAAATTCATCAGCAGCCCATTTTTCAACAGCTTTTAAGATATCTTCGTTTATCCGTAATGCAAATGCTTTTTTCTTTGACATGACCTATCAAATATAATTTATTTTTAATTATTTATTACTCTATTTGGGTCACAAATTTTGCAATTTCTTTTACTAATTCTTCTTTAATTGCCAATTCAGCATTGCTGTAAGTGGCAATATTCTCACTTAAATCATCTGTTTTAACTTCTTTAAACACATGATTCATATCTTCTATAATTAACAATTCTGATTGTTCATTGGCTTTATGCAACAATTCAGCATCAGAAACAGGAACTTGAATGTCTCTTGTGCCGTTAATGATTAAAATAGGAATTTTT
>JAJRPL010000396.1 GCA_024280815.1 Bacteroidota bacterium | reverse complement strand
TAATGATTTGTAGTCAACTAAAGATTCAACCTCGTTTAATAAGCCATTATCTATCATAATATCAACTCTTTGATTAATTCTGTCATAGATAATTTCTCTATCTGCTTTTAATCCTATTTTAATAGGAATAAAATTTCTTTGAGTGGCTTTATCTGTTAAAAAAGAAGAATAAGGTTTACCAGTTCCGATACAAATTTCGAGTGCTCTAATGAGGCGTTGATGATTATCAAGTTCAATTTTTTGATAGGTATCTAAATCTAATTGTTTTAATTGTTTTTGTAAAGGAGTAATACCTTTCTCTTTTAGTTGTTTTTTTAAATCTGTTCTAATTGCTGGATCAACTTTAGGGAAATTATCTAAACCTTTTAAAACGGCATTGGTATATAATCCGCTACCGCCAACCATAATAACACAGTTGTGAATTTTAAAAAGGGTATCCAATTTACTGATAGCATCCTTTTCAAATTGACCGACACTATAATCATTCTGTATAGAGATGTTTTGGATAAAATGATGCTTAACCGCTGAAAGTTCATCTACGCTAGGTACGGCAGTACCAATCTCCATTTCTTTATAAAATTGACGAGAATCAGAAGAAATTATTTCGGTATTGAAATGTTTTGCCAGTTCAATACTCAATGAAGTTTTACCAATGGCAGTTGGTCCAACAATAGTAATGAGATACTTATCCATTATGTAGTTTATGTCCACATTCATAACAAAAATTAGCATCGTCATTATGCCCTTCTGCACTACAATATTGGCAAGATTGGGTACTGGTATGTACAGTATCACTATTTACATATTCTGCAGTTACAATTCCTGTTGGGATGGCGATAATACCATAACCCATAATCATAATCATAGCCGCAATAAGCTGTCCTAAAGGTGTGACTGGTGCTATATCTCCATAACCTACAGTAGTTAAGGTTACTATTGCCCAATAAACACTTCTGGGAATACTTGTAAAACCACTACCTTGACCACCTTCAATTAAATACATAACGGTTCCTAAAATGATTGAGATAATCAATACCGCGAATAAGAAAACTGCAATTTTTGCTCTACTGGCTTTTAATGCTTTTACCAATTGATTAGATTCACCAATAAAACGAGCCAGTTTTAAAATTCTAAAAACACGTAACAAACGTAAAGCTCTTAAAGCAACTAAGGCATGACCACCAACAAAAAACACAGCTAAGTACTTAGGAATGGTAGATAAAAAATCTATAACTCCATAAAAACTAAAGATATATTCTGAAGGTTTTTTAATAGAAATGATTCTAGCAAAATATTCTAAGGTGAATAGAATGGTAATTACCCATTCAGCTTGGTTAAAGAAATTTGAATATTTATTATTAATACTAGTAACACTTTCTAGCATTACTAATACTATACTGGCTATTATGAATATAAGTAGAACTACATCAAATAATTTACCAGCAGGTGTATCTGCTTCATAAATAATTTCATGAAGTTTTGATTTCCAATTCGGTTTGTTGGTTTTAATGTTCAACTATAAATAATATTTTATCAAAAATAAGAAAAGATTAGTTATTGTATCTCTTTTAGAGATTTATAATTTTTAATCTTTTATTTTTTCGAAGGTAATTTTTAATAATGTGTTGTACATCTCTGTTATTCTTCATTGGAGTAATTAGAGATTGTAATACTTCTATATTATTGATTTGAAAATTGAGGTTAAAAAATGTGACACCTTTAAAAACACCTTCTTCAATAAGTATGGCACTTTTTTCATCTATTTCTCTACCCTTATCAATAATAATAAAGCTTTTATTTTCAAAGCGATTGTTTTTGATGACTTGATTTACGCGTTTGTTATAGTCATAAGTTGTTTCTTTTTGAATACAGGCACCATTACAGGTTTTTAAACTATAATTAAAACAACTTTTTTTTGCAATATCTAATCCTGTTAATTTTTGACAGAGTTTATATTCCTCAACAATTCTAAATAGAAAGCTTTTCGCACTTTGTAGGTTAGAAAAAGTGGTTATCGGTTTTTTTCTACCATCAATTTTATCAATTTTTAAGTTGAGATAACCATCAGTATCTGTAAAATTATATAAAGCATGAGTAAAAAGAGTACGTTTTAAAGGTTCGTTAAAGATAGGTTTATTGCGTTTTATCTCTTCATTTTCTTTTAGTAAAGCAACCAGTTCACTACCCGTAATTTCATAAGTTACCTTGGCGACCTGTAGTTGTATTTTTTTTGATTTTGTATTAGTACCTGTAAAAAGCTAATTGACCCGTTTTTTTATATTTTTACTTTTACCAATGTAAATAATTTTACCATCTGCTTTGTGTATATAGTATACACCAGTTTTTGTTGGTAAATCGTCAATGATTGTCGTTAATTTTGGGCTTAATTCAGTTATTAATTCTTGTTTTACGGTTGCTGTAATAATAGTTTTTCCTAGATCTTTATCTAATAATAATTGAAGTAATTTAACGGTAGCCAAAGCATCTCCATTAGCTCTATGTCTGTCAGTTACTGGTATTCCAAGAGTTCTGCATAACCGTCCTAATTTATAAGATTCTAAATCTGGAATCAGTTGTTTACTTAATTCTACAGTACAAAGTGTCTTACGTTCAAACTCAAAACCTAGTCTTTTAAATTCGGTTCTTAAAATTCGATAATCAAAACTGGTGTTATGAGCTACAAGAATACAATCTGTAGTAATTTCAATGATGCGTTTAGCAACCTCAAAAAATTTAGGAGCATTACGGAGCATCTTATTATTTATCCCCGTAAGGTTAACTACAAAAGGTTGAATATCTCGTTCAGGATTCACCAAGCTTATAAAGCTATCTACTATTTGATGTCCGTCAAATTTATGGATTGCTATTTCGGTAATGCCTTCTTCATTAAACTTTCCGCCTGTAGTTTCTATGTCAACAACTGCATACAATTATTTTTTATCTACGACTAATCTTTTATCTCTGTTGGCAATCTCCCAAGCGGTATGAAAAACCAATTGAGCTCTTTTTTGTAATAAGTCATATCTAATTTTATCTGCGGTATCAGTATGTTGATGGTAATCAGCATGGACACCATTAAAATAAAATATAATTGGAATTCCGTTTTTAGCAAAATTGTAATGATCAGACCTGTAATAAAACCGATTCGGATCATTTTCATCATTATACGTATAATCTAAGCTAAGCTTAGTGTATTTTTTATT
>JAJRPL010000395.1 GCA_024280815.1 Bacteroidota bacterium | reverse complement strand
TAAAGGTAAAATTGAAAAAAATGAAACTATTGAACATGCGGCTCTTAGAGAAGTTGAAGAAGAAACAGGAGTACAACACCTTCAGATTGTAAAACCCATTGAAACTACCTATCATATTTTTAAACGTAAAAACAAATATCATATTAAATTAACCTATTGGTTTGAAATGAAGACTGACTTTAAAGGAGAATTATACCCTCAACTAGAAGAAGGTATAACAAAAGTTATGTGGCTTAATCAAAAACAAGTTGATGAAGCTATGAAAAATACTTTTTCAAATATTAAAATTATTATTTCTTGATAAATTTAAGGCTAATAGTTTCAAGTTCATTTTCAATTTTTAAAAAATAAACACCACTTGCCAACATACTATAATCTATTTCTTGATTGGTAGAAATAGTTTGAGATTTTCTAACCTCTTGCCCTTGAATATTAAAAACAGAAATAATTAGAGTTTCATCACTATTAGAAATTATTTTAAAACTATTAAGAAAAGGATTAGGTGCTAAAGTATACCTTATGTTATTTAATTCAAAAGAGCTTGTAGATAAAGTATTATCGTTGTCTAAACCAATTACTTGAGCTAATAAACGAATATATGCTGCTTGATTGGTAATTGAAGGTTCTGAAATTTCCCAAGAATTATCTGGTGAACTGGTATTAAAATCTAAATAACTTTTTTGTAAAGGTTGGTTAAAAGGAGGCGATAGCGTAGTGTTTGCATTATAACTAGAGTTACACCCTCCAGGTACATAACCAGGGGCAGGACCAAAAGTAGAAGTTAAAACATCATCCCATTTACTACTTCCATCTGCAAACCAAGCATGATAAATTTGATTGCAACTTTTTTCAGCTCCAAAACTATTCATATTTGATAAATAAACCAATCCTAACGGATTTACACCATGAAAATAGTGAAGGTGTTCTTTTGCTCGTAATATATAGTTGGCACTTGCTGAAGGATTGATTTCATATTTAGCAAAATTGTAATTTAAAATTCCGAAGTTAGATTTCTGAATATTGCTTCCCCAATGATAGGTCCAATCACTTGCATAAGCTCTGTATAAATCTAAGTTGTTAAATTCAAAATAATTATTGTTATTATTATTTACTACTAATTTTGCTGCATCAAGTATTGTGTTTTTTGATGTAGTATTCACTCCTGATATTGTGGTGTAGTGTAGTAGAGCATCAACACTCATTATACGGTAATTTTCCCAAATAAGATTTAGATCAATATCATTTAGATGATTACTAATATATTGTTGAAAACGATCATTGTTAGTAATGTCAAATAAATAAATGGCGGCATTTAATGCCATTTCACGTTGTTGGTCAATGGTTTTATCTGCATCACCAGCTACCACGGCAAGGTCATCACAATTTTCGTCTAATGTGGCATTTTCTATACGAGGTTCTACATGATTCCATGTTAACAATGCTTTGTCTTTGAGAGTGTGTGCATAATTACTTAAGCTAGAAAATTGAGAAAATACTTTAGAAGCATGTGCTAACATTGTTGTCGCAGCAATAGCTGCAGAGGTACATGTTTTTTCGTAATAACGCATGTCGGTATTTATACTTGGTGGTGAAGAACTATTTTCACTATGACTCCTAGCCCCAATTTTCGCATGTACAGAGCCATCTGTATTTATCATTTTCAAGAGCCAATCTAATTCCCATTTTAATTCATCTATAATATCAGGAATGTTATTTCCAGATTCAGGTATGTTCCAATTGTCTCCAAATACAGCAGGATTATTAGTATATGCCCAAAGTAAATCGTGTACTGGTGCTTCAGCAAAGGTTACGTATTTATTGTAATCGCCTGCATCAAACCATCCTCCACTCATGTCCTTAGCAGTACTTGCATCATTTTGTTGATGCACATCTCTAGCTTGTGTATCTTGACTAAAAGACATGGGGTCTGAATAGCCAGTTAGTGCATAAGGAGCTTTTTTTTCTATCCCACAACGATTATAATAAAATGCTTTAAACGTAATAGTTAATAATTGGTCATAAACAGTATTGCTAATTGTAAATTTAGCCGATTTTTCGTTATTGGCAACATCATAAACATAATAATCACCTGCTTGTGTAATGCTACTAAAATCAAACCACCATCCTTTATCGCCTGATTGACTATGTGTAGCTCCGTTATTCCAAATAGTTGGTGTTCCTGAAAACACTACAGCGTCAGTAGCTATATTTCTGAGTTCTAAAGTGTTGCTTGGCGTATAACTTTGTGATGAGTTAAATCCCGTTTGTGGATTGCTAATCACGGCTACTTTGGTATGATTTGTTTTATATCCAAACTGATCTATATGGATAAAATCACTGGTTTGTGCTAGTAAATAAAGTGGGTTGAGAATCAAAAGGAATAGTATTTTTTTCATCTCTAAATGGTTTTAAGAGACAAATATAAGTAAAATAATACTATATATACTTGTGCTTCTTTAGATTAACTGTACTTTTGCCGCTTCTAAAAATAGTAGATTATGGAATTTATAAGAAAGCGAGCAAAAAACGCTAAAAATGATATTTTATCAGGTTTAACTGTAGCCTTGGCCTTAGTGCCAGAAGCTGTTGCTTTTGCTTTTGTTGCTGGTGTAGACCCGCTTGTAGGTTTGTATGCTGCTTTTATGATAGGTTTAATTACGGCTATTTTTGGAGGTAGACCTGGTATGATCTCTGGTGCAACTGGTGCCTTGGCTGTTGTGATGGTAGCCTTAGTCGCTAAAGGAAATGGTATGGGTGCCGAAAGTGAGAATTTGGGATTGTACTACCTGTTTGCAACTGTTATTTTAATGGGTGTTATTCAAATGTTAGCAGGTGTTTTTAAACTGGGTAAGTTTGTACGTTTAATTCCACACCCTGTAATGATGGGCTTTGTAAACGGATTAGCAATTGTTATTTTCTTATCGCAACTAGGTATGTTTAAAGAAAATATAAAAGATGCTTATGGTAACAATAAAATAAAGACACATTCTGTTGAAAAAATAATGGATATTAGTGATGGGAATATCTATGATACTAATACAGGTACGTTGTTATTTACTAAGGATGGTGATAAACTAAAGTCTCCAACAACAAATGCTGGTGTATACCAAATTGTTGATAATCAAGTGTTCGATTTAAAAACAAAAAAAGTAAAATTTAACATAGAAAAAGACGGAATTTATAAAATTGAAAAGAAAGGCGTAGCGAAAAAATTTCTACCAACTCCTAAATTACTATTAATGGTAGGCTTAGTTTTATTAACCATGTTATTGATGTTTGTCTTACCTAAAATTTCTAAAAAAATACCAGATGGCTTAGTGGCTATTTTAGTAGTATCTGCCATTGTAATTTTTGGAAAATTAGATGTATCTACAGTAGGTAGTTTTATCAGCGAAGGAGGCGGTGAAGGTTTAAAAGGTGGTCTACCACAATTTCAATGGGATATTTTTAATAAGATTCCATTGACATGGGAAACTTTAAAGTTTATTGGTCCTTATGCGTTGATTTTAGCTGCTATTGGGTTGATAGAATCTTTAATGACCTTAAATTTAATTGATGAATTGACAGATTCTAGAGGAAATTCTAATAGAGAGTGTTTAGCACAAGGTGGTGCTAATATTGTTACTGGCCTTTTTGGTGGTATGGGTGGTTGTGCTATGATTGGGCAATCATTAATTAACATTAAAGGAGGCGGTAGAGGTAGACTTTCAGGTATTGTTGCAGCACTTACTTTATTAGCTTTTATATTATTTGCATCTAGTTTGATTGAGCAAGTGCCTATTGCGGCATTAGTAGGTGTAATGTTTATGGTGGTTATTGGAACTTTTGCTTGGTCTAGCTTTAGAATTTTAAATAAAATTCCGGTAAGTGATGTTATTGTATTGATAGCAGTTTCTGCATTAACGGTAATTTTTGATTTGGCAATTGCTGTTATTGCAGGTGTAATTATTAGTGCCTTAGTATTCTCATGGGAAAATGCAAAACGTATTAGAGCTCGTAAACGAACTAAAGAAGACGGAACAAAAGTATATGAAATTTGGGGCCCTTTATTTTTTGGAAGTATACAAGCATTTAATGATAAGTTTGATGTCAAAAATGATCCTGATAAAGTTGAAGTTGATTTTATTGAAGCAAGAGTAAGTGATCATTCTGCTATAGAAGCCATTTTTAATTTGGTGAATAAATATGAAGATGCTGGTAAAACAATCAAATTAAAGCATTTAAGTAAAGACTGTAAAATACTATTATATAAAGCAAGTGATCATTTTCATCAAGTCATTGAAGAAGATATTGATGACCCTCGTTATCATTTAGCAGAAAATCCAGAAAAATTTACCAAAGGTATAGGAGAGTATAAAGGGGTGTAAATATAAATTATTGGTAATGAAATGTAAACAAGGCAATTGCTAAAATTATTCGCCAATGTTACCCAATTCAACACCTTCTGAGTAGGCCACTTGTATGTTGTTTTCACTGAAAGCCTTTTTAATATTTTCATAACATGCAAAAGTAACCTCCCAATAATCATCTGGTTTTACATAAGGTCTAACAGCAATTTGAACTGAATGACTATCATAACCTTCAATACCAATTTCAGGCTTAGGGCTTTCTAAAATATTTGGTATCACAGAAATAGCATTTTCAATAATTTGTTTTACTCTCGGAAAACTTTCAGAATACGGCATTGTAATATCAATTTCTAAACGTAACACACCTTGGTTAGAGTGGTTTGTAATTACATTACTGGTCATTAATGAATTAGGAATAATAAGTGTTTTGTTTCCTGGTGTAACAACAATTGTGTTAAAAATACCAATCTCTGTAACTTTACCAAATTTTTCATTTACTTCAATCCAATCATTTACATGGTAAGGTTTTATAGATAAAACTAATATGCCTGATGCTAAATTACCTAAACTACCTTGTAATGAAAGACCAATGGCTAGAACAGAAGCTCCAATAATTGTTGCAAAAATACTTAGATTTATTCCGGCAATTCCTGCAGCGGCTAAAATAACAGCCACATTTAATATGATTTTTAAAACAGATAATATAAATGGCCTTATGCTTTCAGATAGATTGCTTTTTTGAAGCAAACCTTCAACAACAGTCATTACTTTTTTAATAATCTTAAAACCAATCCATAGTATAAGTATAGCACCAATAATTTTTGGAGCGTATGTTATTACATTATCTTTAGCTAGTTGTAAATATTTTTCACTTTCTTCCATAGAAATTTTGTTGAATTGTAAATTTACAAGATTTTATTTTAATTAAAAAAAATTTTCAACCCACATTAAACTTAACAGGGTTTACTCATATTGTATAATAACAATTATTTAATATGATAAGAAGAACAGAGTGTTTATTTTGAGAGGTTATTCTTAGCTTTTAACAATTGTTCTAAGACAAGTTCAACACCATAATCGTTATTACTTTTCGTTTCAAATCTTGCTATTTCTTTTACATTAGGTATTGCATTTTGCATGGCATAACTAAAATGAGCTAGTTTAAGCATTTCTAAATCATTATTATAATCACCAAAAACCATAGTTTCTTCTTTGCTTATTCCTAATTTTTCTTGAAGATGTTTTAATGCATGACCTTTATTGGCATTTGGATGTGAAATATCTAACCAATTTTGTCCAGAGACTTTAATTAATAGCTCATTGTCATTTAAATTTGTAAAAGTAGGGTAGAGGTATTGTTCTGAAGATTCAAAATGATAAACAGCAATTTTAACAATGTCGTCTTCTGTTACTTTGGTAAGGTCATCAACAATTTCGTACTTATAATAGTATTCATCAAATAAAGAAACAAAATGAGAGTCATTGGTTTCAATATAGGCCTTTTTTTTCCCACAAAGTACCGCATAACCACCATTCAATTTTCGTATGATAGGAATAAGTTGTTGAACATTTTTGATGGGTAGCTTTGTAACCATAAATTCTTTATTACCTTGTTTTGCAAAGCCACCATTTTCAGCAATAATGGTGATATCATCCTTAATGGAATCTAATTTATGCCTAATGCTATGGTATTGCCTTCCACTTGCAGCTACAAAATGAATGTGATTTTTTAATTCTGAAAAAATGCTAAAAAATTTTGAACTTACTTCATGTTTAGAATTCAATAAAGTTCCATCCATATCGGTAACAACCAGTTTTACTTTTGACAAATCCATTGTTTGATTTTTGAAATACAAAAATAAGTTTATTTTTATACTGTTTAGTGTATTGTCCAAAAAAAAATCCTGAGTGTTAACTCAAGATTTTTTTATATATAAGTAAGAATGTTATTTTTATTTTACTTTATCT
>JAJRPL010000394.1 GCA_024280815.1 Bacteroidota bacterium | reverse complement strand
TACATAATTTTTCACATTATAAATTTACATAAATAAAATAAGAGTACTTTTGTGCGATTAATTTGTGTATATGTTTCAACTAGGAAAAACCATAGTATCAGAAGAAATTATTGAAAATGATTTTATGTGTAATCTTTCAGCATGTAAAGGTGCATGTTGTGTTGATGGTGAGGCTGGAGCACCATTAGAAGAAGAAGAACTTCAACTATTACTAGATATTTATCCGAAAGTAAAGCCATTTTTAACTAAAGAAGGTATTGAGGCTATAGAAAACCAAGGGCTTTTTATTACCCATAATGGCGAATATGAAACGCCATTAATACCAAGTGACGATAGCTGTGTTTATATTACTTATGATGAAAAAGGTGTTTCTATGTGTGGGATAGAAGAAGCCTATAATCAAGGTGAGGTTAGCTGGAAAAAACCTATTTCTTGCCATTTATACCCTGTTCGTGTACAGAACTATTCAGAGTTTGCTGCTGTAAATTTCCATAAATGGGAAATTTGTGATGATGCCTGTACCTTAGGTAAGGAGTTACAAATACCGATATATAAATTTGTAAAAGAAGCCTTGATAAGAAAATTTGGAGAAGATTGGTATGCGGAGTTAGAGAAAGTGGCAGAGAAGATGAAAAATTAAGCAATTAAATTTTATTCTTTTTTTAAGAATGATAAAATGTAATTTTTATATCTTAGCTATTTTTAAACTAAAAACTTTTAAATAGATGAATACTTTAAAAAGAATAACGTTATTACTAGCATTAGTTGGTTGTGTTTTTATGATGAATGCTCAATTATTAATTGGAGGAGGACTAGGGTATAATGATTATGTAGCAGGTCCTGGAGTGATCATAAAAGGAGAATTCGAAATTATGGAAGATATTGTAATCTCGCCAAATGCTTCTTATTTCATTGGAAGTAAAATATACAATCAAAAGAGAAATTTACTAGCCTTTGATGTAAACGGGCAATATATTATTGAAATTATGACTGATGAACTAAAGATATATCCTTTAGCAGGCTTGAATTTTTCTAATTATAAAACAGGAGGTTATTATCTAGAAGATGGAAGAGTAAAAGAGCGTCCAATAAAAGGCAATGCTCTAGGTTTAAATGTTGGTGGTGGTGGCAGATGGTATTTATCAGACCAAATGAGTGTTTTTGCTGAGTTAAAATATACTGTAAGTGATATTAGTCACGCCGTTTTAGGAGCGGGCATCTTATTAGAATTATAAGCAAAAATAATAATAAATAACTCATTTTAAAAGAACCAATTTTTATTGGTTCTTTTTTTGTTTTAAAAAAGAAAAAGACAACACTCTCTTTTTTCCATTTTACGCCGAATGTAAAAAATCCAGTAAACATCAATAGTTTGAAGATTTATATTTTTTAAATGCCTTGTAGTCAGAAAATTATATGTTTAGTGAAAATTTATAAAAACTTCAATCTTATTCATTTTGTTAAAAACTTAACGTGTTTTGTGGATAAGTATGATTTCCGTTTTTCATTAAAAAAAACAATCTTTGTAGATATCAATTCCACCTCAAATATTTGAGTAAGAATTACCCAATTTTATAGTTAGAATTAAGAAAGCGAAAAGGCTCAATTTGAAGCCTAATTTTGAGGCTAAAAAATTCGTTTTACTCAGAAATTTTGGATTTTATTACTCTAAAAAAGTATAATTTTTGATAACTTAACCATTAAATAAAATAGTAACCATGAAAATAACAGAGATCATAAAAAGAGATTACGAGACTGATCTTTTTGATTTAGAAAAAATTACGAGTGCTATTGAAAAAGCAATGAAATCTGTCAATCATGGTACTAAAGAAGATGCTGTTGGTATTTCTCAAATTGTAATTGGGACCTTATTAGAGCGTAAATTAAAAGATGCGAATTATATCCCTACTGTAGAAGAGGTACAAGATATTGTTGAGTATAAACTGATGGACAGTAAGTTTCATGATGTTGCAAAAGCTTATATTCTATATAGAGATGAACAAACTAGAAATAGAAAAACAAATATTTTTGAAAAACGTATCAATTTAAAACCTTATGAATATCCTGAATTAAATGAATATGTTGATGCTATTAGACATTCATATTGGATTCATACCGAATTTAACTTTACTAGTGACATTCAAGATTTTAAAACACAATTAACTGAAGTAGAACGTAATGCCATTAAAAATACCATGCTGGCTATTTCTCAAATTGAAGTAGCTGTAAAAACATTTTGGGGAAATATTTACGATAAAATGCCTAAGCCAGAAATAGGCTCTGTAGGTGCAACCTTTGCTGAAAGTGAAGTACGTCATCATGATGCTTATTCGCATTTATTAGAAATTCTTGGGTTAAATGCAGAGTTTAAAAACCTAAAAAAGAAACCTGTCATCATGAGGCGTGTTCAATATTTAGAAACCGCTGTAAAAAATGCTAAAAGTGAAGATATTAGAGAGTATTCAGAGTCAATACTATTGTTTTCTCTATTTATAGAACATGTTTCTTT
>JAJRPL010000393.1 GCA_024280815.1 Bacteroidota bacterium | reverse complement strand
GGAACAACCATTGCTATGGCAGATTATCAGATGGAGGATTTGGTATATGAATTAAATTTTGAATCGGCTAAGATAGCCAAAGAAGTAGCTGATGAATTCACCGCCAAAGAACCACACAAACCAAGATTTGTGGCAGGTTCATTAGGGCCAACCAATAGAACGGCGAGTATGTCTCCTGATGTAAACGACCCAGGTTTTAGAGCGGTAACATTTGAGGATTTACGGGTAGCGTATAAGCTGCAAACAGAAGCGTTGATAGATGGTGGTGTAGATTTACTATTGGTAGAAACGGTATTCGATACACTGAATGCAAAAGCGGCATTATTTGCAATAGAAGAAGTGAAAGAAGAAAAAAATGTAGATATTCCAATCATGTTAAGCGGTACGATAACGGATGCTAGCGGAAGAACCTTATCAGGTCAAACTGCAGAAGCCTTTTTAATCTCTACGTCACATATTCCGTTATTATCTATCGGGTTTAATTGTGCCTTGGGAGCAAATTTATTACAGCCACATTTAGAAGCAATCGCTTCAAAAACAGATTTTGCTATATCAGCTCATCCCAATGCAGGCTTACCAAATGCTTTTGGAGAATATGACGAAACTGCAGAGGAAATGGCAGAACAGATAGAAGAATATTTAAAGCGAAATTTAATAAATATAATAGGCGGTTGTTGCGGTACAACACCAGAGCATATCAAAGCAATTGCTGAGGTTGCTGCTAAGTATAAACCGCGTCAACTTGTCATTCCTGCGTAGGTAGGAATCCAGTTTACAACTCAATAAAGTTATGATACTAGAAGTAGCCACATTGCATATAAAAAAAGGACAATCAAAAGCCTTTGAAAATGCATTTAAAAAAGCAAAAGTAATCATTACTTCAATGAGCGGTTATATTTCACATGAGCTAAAAAAATGTATCGAACAAGATGATAAATATATATTATTGGTGAATTGGAAGACCATTGAAGACCATGAAATAGGATTTAGAAAATCAACTGAATATCAAGAATGGAAAAGTTTATTACATCACTTTTATGAACCATTTCCAATTGTAGAACATTATAAGTAGACCGTAATGTCATTCCTGCGTAGGCAGGAATCTAGCATAAAGAAACGAATGAACAATAAAGTAGAAAATATGGATAAGAACAAAGTCTTTCCCATTCGGGGAGAGGCAGAGGGGAGAAAATACATGCAGCTTTCAGGCTTAGAACCACTAATCTTGAATGAAAATAGCAATTTCATCAACGTTGGAGAACGGACCAATGTTGCAGGTTCACGTAAATTTTTACGTTTAATAAAAGAAGAGAAATTTGATGAAGCATTAGCTATTGCAAGACATCAAGTAGATGGCGGAGCACAGATTATCGATATTAATATGGATGATGGTTTACTAGATGGTAAACAAGCAATGGTTCGTTTTTTAAACCTCATTGCTGCCGAGCCAGATATTTGTCGAGTTCCTATTATGATAGATAGCTCTAAATGGGAAATTATAGAAGCTGGTTTACAGGTTGTACAAGGGAAGTGTGTGGTAAACTCTATTTCTTTAAAAGAAGGAGAAGATAATTTTATATACCAAGCCAAACAAATTAAACGCTATGGAGCTGCTGTAATTGTTATGGCTTTTGATGAGGTTGGTCAAGCAGATAATTATGAAAGACGGATTGAAATTGCCGAACGTTCGTATCGTATTTTAGTTGATAAAGTAGGTTTTGCTTCAGAAGATATTATTTTCGATTTAAATATATTTCCTGTGGCAACAGGCATGGAAGAGCATCGTAGAAATGCTATTGATTTTATTGAGGCTACTAAGTGGGTTCGTAAAAATTTACCCAATGTAAGTGTGAGTGGAGGCGTGAGCAATGTATCGTTTTCGTTTAGAGGAAATAATGCAGTACGTGAGGCAATGCACTCTGTATTCTTATACTATGCCATTCAAGCTGGGATGAATATGGGTATTGTAAATCCTGCCATGCTAGAAGTTTATGATGATATTCCAAAAGACTTATTAGAACATGTAGAAGATGTTATTTTAGATAGACGCGATGATGCTACAGAACGTTTATTAGATTTTGCAGAAACCGTAAAAGGAACAAAAAAAGAAAGAGTGGTTGATGAATCTTGGCGAGAGAATTCCTTGCAAGATCGTATCACACATGCTTTGGTAAAAGGAATAGATACCTATATAATTGAGGATGCTGAAGAGGCTCGTTTAAATGCTTCAAAACCGATAGAAGTTATAGAAACAAACCTTATGACAGGGATGAATGTTGTAGGTGATTTATTCGGAGCAGGTAAAATGTTTTTACCACAAGTGGTAAAATCAGCACGTGTAATGAAAAAAGCAGTTGCTTATTTAAATCCGTTTATTGAAGCTGATAAAGGCGAAGGGCAAAAAGCTTTAGGTAAAGTGTTGATGGCAACTGTAAAAGGAGATGTGCATGATATAGGTAAAAACATTGTGAGTGTAGTCTTGGGGTGTAATAATTATGAAATTGTAGATTTAGGTGTAATGGTACCACCAGAAAAAATCATAGAAACTGCAAAAAAAGAAAATGTAGATATTATTGGCTTAAGCGGATTGATAACTCCTTCATTAGATGAGATGGTTTATTTGGCAAAAGAAATGGAGCGTCAAAATTTTACGGTTCCTTTGTTGATTGGAGGTGCAACTACATCAAAAGCACATACGGCCGTAAAAATAAATCCAGAATACAAAAACGCTGTAGTTCATGTAAATGATGCTTCGCGTGCTGTAACGGTTGTAAGTGATTTATTAAATGAGGAAACATCAACTGAATATGTAATCAATTTAAAAAAGGATTATGCAGCGTTTCGTGAAAAATTCTTAAAACGTGGTAAAACTAAATCATATGTTACGCTAAAACAGGCACGAAAAAATAAATTCCAAATTGATTGGGATACAGCCAAACTTGTAAAACCCAAAGAAATGGGAATACAAGTCTTAAAACAATTAAGTTTAAAAGAACTATTACCATTTATTGATTGGAGTCCGTTTTTTAGATCTTGGGATTTACATGGTAAATACCCTGCTATTCTTACTGATAAAGTTGTAGGCGAACAAGCCACTCAATTGTATAACGATGCTCAAATTATACTTAAAGAAATTATAGCAAATCAATCCTTAAAAGCAACAGCAATTTTTGGATTATTTGAAGCTAATACTATAAATGATGATGATATTTCTATTCAGAAAAAAGGAAAAGAAATAGCAGTTTTTAGAACGTTACGTCAACAATTAAAAAAACGTGAAGGTATACCAAATATAGCTTTAGCAGATTTTGTGGCTCCAAAAGAAACTGGACAAACCGATTATATGGGAGCCTTTTGTGTTTCCATTTTTGGAGCCGATGAATTGGCAGGGAAGTATAAAAACAAAGAAGATGATTATAATGCTATTATGGTACAAGCGATTGCAGATCGTTTTGCAGAAGCTATTGCTGAATATTTACACAAAAAAGTGCGAACAAAATATTGGGGTTATGCAGAAAATGAAGGTTTAACAAATGATGAGTTGATTAAATAAACCTATAAAGGTATTCGCCCTGCACCAGGTTATCCTGCTTGTCCAGATCATTTAGAAAAAGAAACTATTTGGAGTTTGTTAGATGTTGAAAATCAAATAGGAGTGAAGTTAACAGAAAGTTTAGCTATGTGGCCAGCAGCATCGGTTTCTGGATATTATTTTGGGAATTCAGATTCAAAATATTTTGGACTCGGAAAAATAAAAAATGATCAAGTAACAGATTTTTCAGAAAGGAAAGGGATATCGCTAGAAAAAGCAAAAAAATGGCTGCAGCCTAATATTGCAGAATAATCCCATCCTAACCTTCCCAAAGGGAAGAAATAATAATCAAAAAAAACGCCGCCCTAAGCTCCCTTTCCTTTGGAGAGGGCTGGGGAGAGGAAAAATGAGTAGTTAGTATTGAGATTGATCAAAATCCATAAAGTATTCAATGAAAAAAAGTAATAAATTTTAAAACACCCAGAAAGCCCTTTCCTTTGGAGAGGGTTGGGAGAGGAGAATGAAAATAATAGACCACATAAAAAACGCCAACGGGAAAACATTGTTTTCCTTTGAAATTATTCCACCAAGAAAAGGAAAAAAATTCAAGAATTATATAATAATATAGATCCCTTAATGGAGTTTAAGCCTCCATTTATTGATGTAACAACCTCAAGAGAAGAACTTGTTTATATTGAAAAAGAAGGCCTATTTGATAAAAAAATGACACGGATGCGTCCTGGTACTTTAGGTATTTGTGCTGCTTTAAAGCATAAGTACAATGTAGATACTGTGCCACATGTGCTTTGTGGAGGTTTCACCAAAGAAGAGACGGAGTATTTATTGGTCGACTGTCATTATTTAGGAATTGATAATGTAATGGCATTGAGAGGAGATGCAATGAAACATCAAACATATTTTGAAGCCACTAATGGAGGGCATAAATTTGCAAAAGAATTAGTTTTACAAATTCAAGACTTAAATTCTGGCAAGTATTTGCATGAAGTTATTGACGTAGAACATAAGACTGATTTTTGTATTGGAGTGGCAGGTTATCCTGAAAAACATATAGAGGCTCCATCAATACAAACCGATTTAAAACGGTTAAAAGAAAAGGTAGATGCTGGAGCAGATTATGTAGTCACTCAGATGTTTTTAGATAATCAGAAATATTTTGAATTTGTAAGGGCTGCAAAAAATGCAGGAATTAATGTGCCAATTATTCCCGGAATTAAACCTATAGCTGTTAAAAGACATTTACAGTTATTACCTCAGGTTTTTAAAATTGATATTCCGGAAGCTTTAGTTCTTGAAATAGAAAAATGTAAAGACAATAAAGAAGTCCGTCAAGTTGGTGTTGAGTGGGCTGTTCAACAAAGTAAAGAGTTGTTAGAAGCTGGAGTACCTGTGCTGCATTATTATTCAATGGGAAAATCAGACAATATTAAAGCGGTAGCTTCTGCAATATTTTAACCGCAGAGCGATAGTCAAAAAGGGTTTAATTTTCCGAAGCTTGCGTCAAAATTAAAAGGGAATTTATCATTAACACCTCGTGTTTTTTGGTCACGATAATTTATTTTTTTGTAAGGAAATAAGATTTTTATATACTATTATAAACAAAAGTAATCTTGCAATATAGAAGTGGTTAAATAATTGTTTACTTTTGTAAACGTTAAGAATTAAAATAATACAATTAAAAAATAAAATATGGCATTAGAAATAACAGATGCTACTTTTGAAGAGGTAGTGTTAAAATCAAACAAACCCGTTTTAGTTGACTTTTGGGCCGCATGGTGTGGACCCTGTCGAATGTTAACTCCTATTGTTGAAGAATTAAGTGGAGACTTTGACGGAAAAGCTGTAATTGGTAAAGTTGATGTTGATGCAAATCAAGAGTTTGCTGCTAAATATGGTGTTAGAAATATACCAACTATCTTAATTTTTAAAAACGGAGAAGTGGTAGATAAGCAAGTGGGAGTTGCTCCTAAAGCGACCTATACTGAAAAGTTAGAAGCTCTCGTATAAAAAAATAAAAATATTTTTTTATAAAAGGTTTGATTTCGTTAACTTCCGGAATCAAACCTTTTTTGTTTGTGAAACATAATTTTGAGTAACTTAATAAGTGAAATTATTATAGATATATTTTACCTATTTTTATATATAGAAGGTGTTAGATTAGAAAATGGATATCCAAGAAGTGAAAAATAGTTATGGAATTAAAAACCTTGAACTACTTGCCAATCAGGTGGTAGAAGGTTTTATTACAGGGATGCATAAAAGTCCGTTTCATGGATTCTCTGTAGAATTTGCTGAACATCGTTTGTATAATAAAGGAGAGAGTACTAGGCATATTGATTGGAAATTATATGCGAAAACGGATAAGCTATTTGTTAAACGTTATGAGGAAGAAACTAATTTAAGATGCCATTTGGTCATTGATAATTCAGCTTCGATGCATTATCCTTTGTTAAAGAGTCCGTCAATAGATAATTTGAATAAGATCGGATTTTCCGTTATTGCATCCGCAGCTTTATTAGAAATTTTAAAACGTCAACGTGATGCTTATGGCTTGAGTGTGTATTCTGAAACGAACGAATATTATGCTCCTGCAAAAGGAAGTGAACGGCATAGGCGAATGTTGTTAAATCAATTGGACCAACTTTTGAAAAAACAATCTACTGCCAAAACGAAAACCTATGCAGCTTTACATGAAATAGCTGAGAAAATTCACAGACGCTCTTTAATTTTTCTATTTACAGACATGTTTCAAGCTGATGCTATAGAAGAGTCATTATTTGAAGCCTTACGACATTTAAAACATAATAAACATGAAGTAGTGTTGTTTCACACTGTTGATGGTAAGCTTGAATTAGATTTTGAATTTGACAATACACCTAAACGATTTGTAGATGTTGAAACAGGTGAGTATATTAATTTATATGCAGATACAATTAAAGAAAGTTATAAATATAGTGTAGAAAAGTATTTTAATACCTTAAAAATGAAATGTATGCAGTATAAAATTGATTATGTTTCGGTTGATGTTAATCAAGGTTTTGAATCAATTTTAACTGCCTATTTAGTCAGTAGAAAAAATTTTTTATAATAAAGTTGAGAAAAGGTTTTGCAAAGTTAAAAAACGAGTTTATATTTGCAACCGCTTAAAGCAACGGTCTGGTAGTTCAGCTGGTTATCCCGAGTACTCGGGACTGCCTGTCACGCCAAACCTAAATTAAGTTCTTTTAATATGTTTTATGTATATATCTTAGAAAGTGAAAAAGATAATTCGTTTTATATTGGTCAAACAAATGACTTAAACAAACGAATAGACTTTCATAATCAAGGATTGTCAAAATATACAAGTCGTAAAATACCATGGCGTATAGTCTATTTTGAAAAATACAATACGAGAACAGAAGCTATTCAAGGAGAGCTGTTTCTTAAGAAACAAAGAAATAGAACTTTTTATTTAAGTTTAATTAACAAACGGTCTGGTAGTTCAGCTGGTTAGAATACCTGCCTGTCACGCAGGGGGTCGCGGGTTCGAGTCCCGTCCAGACCGCAATAAGAAAGTTGTGTTGTTTTAGTAGTTTACATATAAACTACTCTAACTTACTAAGTTAGTCAATGGAAAGCCTCCCTATTTGGGATGCTTTTTTGTTTACAAAAGGATTGATATAAATTTATTATTAGATTTTGAGAGGCCTTTAATATTCATGTGTCTCACAAACAATATTAAATTGATAATATTATAATTAATTACTCGTTAGTAATTTGTAAAGTTTTTATAAATAAATAATTATGTTTGACACTAATATAATGGCAATTTTGCTTAATGTCATTAAAAATCAAGAAAGTAGAAATGCTTTTTGTATTGCAAAGAAATTTTATACATATGGACAATTAGCTCAATGTATTTCGAAAGTTCGTAATGAGTTACAAACCAGGACTATTGAAAATAAAAATGTTGGTCTAATTGAAAATGACGATTTAGAAACATATGCTTCTATTTTTGCTTTATGGTTAGAAGGTTTAGCTTATGTACCAATTAGTTCTGATGCTCCAATAGATAGGAATGAAGATGTTATTAACCAGTCAAATATATCTGTAATTATTGATTCATCAAAAAAATCTAAATTTTCTAATTATGATTTAATTGAATCGTCAAAACTCACCAATACAACATCAAATTTAAAACCTAATGTTGTTTCGGAAGAGAATTTAGTTTACATCATATTTACATCAGGTACAACAGGAAAGCCGAAAGGCGTGCCAATTACTAGAAAGAATCTTTCGGCTTTTATTAAAGCTTATGAAGATTTAAATTTAGAGATCACAACAGAAGATAGATGTTTACAAATGTTTAATCTAACATTTGATTTGTCAGTCGTATCTTATTTAGTACCTTTACTTAAAGGAGCTTGTGTGTATACTGTTCCTAAAGATGAAATTAAGTATTCTTATGTTTATGAATTGTTAGATGAAGATGATATTTCTGTTACTATGATGGTGCCTTCAATGATACAGTATTTGCGTCCATATTTTGATGAAATGAGATTTCCTAAAATGAAATATAGCTTGTTTTGTGGGGAAGCATTAAATTTAAAATTGGTAGAAGAATGGAGTGAATGTATCCCGAATGCATCTGTAATAAATATCTACGGACCTACAGAGAATACAGTTGTTTGTACGGAATATAAATATAACCCTAAAGATTGCTTATGTTATAATGGGGTGCTTTCTATAGGTAAAGATATTGGAAACACACAGTTAATTATAGTTGATGAAAATGATAAAATCATCTCAAATGGAGATAAAGGAGAGTTGTGCTTGATTAGTGATCAATTGATGCCAGGATATTGGAATAATGAAAAAAAGAATAAAGAAGCTTTTTTCAATATAGAAGTAAATGGAAAAATAGAAAGAGCCTACAGGTCTGGAGATATGTGCTTTAAAGACAAACAAGGATTTCTGTTTTATGTTGATAGAATTGATTTTCAAACAAAAATACAAGGTTTTAGAGTAGAGCTTTTTGAGGTAGAAAGTCATGTTAAAGACTATCTTGGCAAGATTAATGCTGTGGCATTAGCTGTAGAAAATAGATTAGGTAATAATGAAATAGGATTAGTTATTGAAAGTAAAGAAATGGATACAACTGATTTGTATGATTATTTGAAAACTAAAATGCCACAATATATGATACCTACACAATTAAAGTTTGAGCCTAAATTCCCTCTTAACAATAATGGGAAAATTGATAGAAAAACATTAAAAAACCTTTTTTAATATCATAGTAAAAATAATTGAATATGGAAAAAGAAAAAATAATTGAAAATTTAAAAACCATTTTTGTTAAAGTTCTTGAACATGAAGAGTTTGAATTGAATGATGACTTGAGTGCAGGAGATGTAAGCGGATGGGATTCGTTATCTCACATGCTAATTATAGGCGAAGTAGAAGATGTTTTTTCAATTAAATTTAAATTTAGGGAATTGAATAAAATGAAAAATTTAGGAGATATGATAACTCTTATTGGTAAAAAAATAAATAGCTAAGGATGGTATTTACCTCTTTTAATTTTTTAATTTTTTTTCCTTTAGTAGCAATAGTTTACTATCTAACTCCTAAAAAGTATAGATGGTTAAGTCTGTTAATTGCTAGTTATTTTTTTTATATTAATATAAAACCAGTATTTGCTTTGTTGACTACTGGTATTTCGTTGTCTACTTATATTTTTACAAGACTTATTGATAATACTGAAAATGAAACTAAGAAGAGGAACTATATGGTTGTCAATATTATTTTAATATTGTTGCCATTGTTTTTCTTTAAATATTTTAATGGTATTAATAGTGGTATTTTCACACTATTAGAATCGTTTAATTTAAGATGGCCTTTACCAGAGATTAAATTGATATTACCCATAGGGATATCTTACTATACATTCATGGCTATTGGTTATACAATTGATGTGTACAATGAAGAAATTGAAGCTGAAAAAAACTTTGGTATTGTAGCTCTATTCATTTCATTTTTTCCGTTAATACTTTCAGGGCCTATAGAGAGAGCTAATAATATGTTGGCACAATTTAGAGAAAGTAAGTTACCAAATTATAAAATGGTATCTTCTGGCTTGAAACTAATGCTCTGGGGTTATTTTATGAAACTTGTTGTTGCTGATAGAGTTGGTATCTATGTTGATGCAATTTTTGAAAATTATGAGTTTCATAATGGTACTTCTTTAATGATTGCTACTCTTTTGTATACATTTCAAGTTTATGCAGACCTTGGAGGTTATTCTTTAATTGCAATAGGAGTTTCTAAAATATTAGGACTTAATGTAAGAGAAAACTTTAGAAGACCTTTTTTTGCAACCTCAATGTCAGAATTTTGGAGACGTTGGCATATGTCATTAATTACTTGGCTAACAGATTATTTATACACACCTATAACATTTGCTGTTAGAAAGTATAAAATTTGGGGCATAGTTATTGCCTTAATGATAACCTTTATTATCAGTGGTATTTGGCATGGAGCGACATTGTCATTTGTGTTTTGGGGAGTTTTACAAGGAGTCTATTTAAGCGTTGAAGCGTTGACAAAAAACAACAAACTTGCTTTTGAAAAAAAATATAATTTAAGCCGTAAATATTGGTATGTTTTTATCAATATAATATTGACTTTTATTTTGTTTTCTGCTTCAGAATTATTTGGTAGAGGAACGGATATGAGTGTAGCATTGACTATTTTTTATAAAATTTTCACAACATCAGGAGATATATTTATAGGAACTTCATCAACCGTAATTTATATGTTTGTTGGATTGTTACTTTTATTCTTAAAAGATTTTACAGATGAATATTACCCTGATAAATTTTTACTTTTCGAAAATAAGTATAAATTTATTAGAATACTATCTTATAGTACTATTATAGTAATTATTTTTCTAATAGGAGTTTTAGATGGTGGGCAATTTATATATTTTCAATTTTAATAGTATGCTAAAAAAAATAATTATTAATATAGTTTTAGTTGGAATTACAGTGTTTGTACTTGATTTATTAATAGGAAAAAATCTAGACTATAATTATTTCAAAGCAGTGGAAGGTGAAAATTTTCAAATCACTTATGCTATAGAGAAAACCAAAGCAGATGTATTAATTATAGGTTCTTCACGTGCAAATCATCATTATATACCTAAAATGATTCAAGATTCTCTAAACCTAAGTTGTTATAATGCAGGTATGGATGGTTGTGTTTTACTCTATCAAAATGCAATCTTAAAATCAGTATTAAAAAGGTATACTCCTAAAGTAATTATTTTAGATTATATAGGAGGTTTAGAAGATGAAGAACTATCTTATGATATGCTATCTCATTTGACACCATATTATGATACTCATGAAGAGATAAGAGAAATAGTAGAACTTAAAAGCCCTTTTGAGAAAATCAAATTACTGTCAAATATTTACCCTCATAACTCAGAAGTGTATTCTATTTTAAGAAACACATTTCAAAGTAGTAAAAGGATAACAGATAATGGGTATAAGCCCGAGGAAGGAGTATGGGAAAAAGAGATGGATACGATTAAAACGATTCTTCCCTATGAATTTGATAAAACCATATTGGCTGCAAATAAAGAGTTTTTATATTTGGCAAAAAAATCTGGAGCCAAAGTTATTGTTATTTATTCTCCAATTTATTTAAGTTTTAAACAAAAACAAGAACTAGATTTTATGAAGCAATTATGTAAAGAGCAAGAAATACCTTTTTGGGATTTTTCAAAAGATTCAATGTTTTTAAATAACAAGAAATATTTTAAAGATGTAAAACACCTGAATCATACAGGAGCTTCTTTATATACAAACATTATTATTAAAAAATTAAAAAAAGAATTACAATTGATAAATCAATAAACCTCTAAAAGTTTCTACTCCCAAAGATTTATCGTTATTCTATTTGTAAATAATTCAATAAGACGTTTTTTATAGATAAAAAAGAAATACAAAGTATTAAATAACAACTTGTAAAGTGATTGGGAGAGTGTATTTTACACCAACAGGTCTTCCACGTTGTTTTGCTGGAATCATTTGGGGTAGTAGCTTAACAACTCTAATTCCTTCTTTTTCTAATCGTGCATGAGGACCTCTAGCTTTTACATTTGCTACTTTAACGTGAATAATGGATAAGAAAAAGAGTGTTTTTAATTTGCATTTATGATTGAATATCAATATATTACACTTATAAAAACACTCAAATGCTTAGAGATAAAGTTACTGAATTCTTTGTAAAAATGGATGATTTTCATC
>JAJRPL010000392.1 GCA_024280815.1 Bacteroidota bacterium | reverse complement strand
CTGTCTGCTTGAAGTTCAGTTAATTTTTTCCAAACTTGAACACAGGTAGTAATGTTTTTATGAATTTCACCTGCTTTTATGGTGATAGTTGATATTTCTATTGCATTAGAAATTTTATCCTTAAATTGAGGCAAGCAATGTGTTTTTGTATTCTCATCAACTAAAATATAAACTTTAGTTGTGTGATTATTAAGTAGATAGTTGTTTAATTGCTGGTAAGCTTCATCCTTAAAATAAATAGAATATCCAGTAGATTTAATAGCATTCATAGAAAATAAATAATATATTATTATTGGCGAATTTATTGAAAAATTATGTTTGCATGAGTATATTTGTAGAAAGATATATTTTTTATGCAAAAAATATTTGAAGATACAGAAACAGCTTTTGCTCTAATGTCTGACGCAGAACTTGATAGAGCATATTTCTTGTTTAAAATGATTAAAAGCGAGCCATTGGTACGTATTGGCACAGCTATTACAAATTTCGCTCTAAAAGCACATTTGCCAGTAGAACAATTGATTAGAGCTTCAGTTTTTGATCATTTTTGTGGAGGTGTTACTGAAGAGGATTGTTTACCTACCATTGAAAAAATGTACACTAAAAATGTACATTCAATTTTAGATTACTCAGTTGAAGGAAAAGAAGAGGAAGAGCAATTCAATTTGGCTTTAGAAAAAACATTGCAAAACATCAATTTTGCAAGAGAAAAACAAAGTATTCCTTTTGCAGTATTTAAGCCTACAGGTTTTGGTAAATTTAGTTTATATCAGAAAGTTACTGAAGGTAAAGCATTGACAAGTGAAGAAAGTATTGAATGGAAAAAAGTTGTAGAGCGATACAATACAGTTTGTAAAGCTGCTTATGATAATGATGTGCCATTGCTAATTGATGCTGAAGAAAGTTGGATGCAAGATGCCGCAGATGAGCTTATAGAAAGAATGATGGAGAAATATAATACCGAAAAAGCAATTGTTTTAAATACTTTGCAACTCTATAGATGGGATAGATTGGATTATTTAAAAGCATTGCATCAACGTGCAATTGAAAAAGGATTTATTGTAGGTCTAAAATTGGTAAGAGGAGCTTATATGGAAAAAGAACGTGAACGGGCAGAACGAAAAGGGTATCCTTCTCCAATCTGTAAAGACAAACAGGCTACTGATGTCAATTTTGATACAGCTGTAAAATATATGATGGATCATAACGATATGACATTGTATGTTGGGTCTCATAATGATTTAAGTAATTATAAAGCTATTGAGCTTATTGAAAAAAGAGGAATATCAAAAAACGATCAACATATTTGGTTCGGGCAATTGTATGGTATGAGTGCTCATATTAGCTTTAATTTGGCAGCAGCAGGTTATAACGTATCTAAGTATATGCCTTATGGTGCGGTTAGAGACGTAATGCCATATTTGATACGTAGGGCAGAAGAGAACACTTCTGTAGCAGGTCAAACCAATCGAGAGTTAAGTTTGTTAAAAGCAGAACGTAACAGACGTAAAAAACTATAAGATATGTCAGCTTTAGATGAGATAAAAGAACTCGTTAGGAAAAATAGAAAAAGGTTGTATCAAGAACTTATAGAAAGCAAGGAATTGATGGTTCTTATAACAAAATCTACACATACAAAACTAACTGAAGAAGAAAAAGAAAAGGTAAAAGAACAGTTGATAGATATCCTTAAAGGAATACCCGCTTTTACAATTTTTATGTTACCTGGTGGCGTATTACTATTGCCTTTAGTGATTAAATTTATTCCAGAGATTATGCCAAGTTCTTTTAGAAAGGATGAAGAAGAATAAGTTACTCTTTTTTCTTCCCACTTCTCATAAATAAAATCAGCATTAAAGCCAAGCCTCCAAAGACAGCAAAAAGAACAAATCCTCCAATTACTCCCATAGCCCAATCAATTAACGGTAATATCATAATATATTAGTTTATATAAATTAGTTACAAAGATACTACAAGGTTGATTTTAAATAATATGACATTTATCATATTAATGAAATGATTAAAATTTACTTATTGGTCAATATTTTTATTGCTGCTTCAGCACAACGTTCGCCATCCATGGCAGCAGAAACAATACCTCCAGCATAGCCACCGCCTTCCCCACAAGGGAGTAATCCTTTAATTTCTGGGTGTTCTAAACTTTCTTTTCTAGGAATTTTCACAGGCGATGATGTTCTAGATTCTACACCAACAATATTAGCTTCTTCTGTATAATAGCCTCTCATTTTTTTGCCAAATGCTTTAAAACCAGTTCTTAGTCTACCACCAATTATTTTTGGTAATAATGAATGTAAAGGGGCTGATTTTAATCCAGGTTGATAGGAGGTAGGGTTTAAATTATTTGACAATCTACCCTCTACAAAGTCTGTTAAGCGTTGAGCTGGAGCGGTTTGATTTCTTCCACCAGCTGTGAATGCCAATCTTTCTAAATCCTTTTGATATTCCAATCCTTTTAAGACTCCGAAGTGATTGTAGTTAGGAATGTCTTGTTCCACATTAATTTCAACTACAATTCCAGAATTGGCATATAAGTTATTTCTTTTTGAAGGAGACATACCATTGACAACAACTTCGCCATTGGCTGTAGCAGCAGGTACTATAAATCCGCCAGGACACATACAAAAAGAATATACACCTCTGTCGTTTACTTGTTGAACCAAGCTATATGCGGCAGCAGGTAATAATTCATCTCTTTTCCCATGACAATGGTATTGGATGCTATCAATAATATGTTGAGGATGTTCAACACGAACACCCATAGCGAATGATTTGGCTTCTAAAGCAATGTTTTTTTGATGTAATAAATAATAAATATCCCTAGCTGAATGTCCTGTAGCCAAAACAACAGCATTAACAGTCATTTCAGTATCGTTTTGTAATTGAATGGCTTGAAGCTTATTGTCTTTTATGATAAAGTCAATAACTCTACTTTCAAAATGTATTTCACCTCCAAATTTTAAAATGGTATTTCGAATGTTTTCAATAATCTTCGGAAGTTTATTCGTTCCGATATGCGGATGGGCATCAACCAATATCTGATCAGACGCTCCATGAAAAACAAAATTTTCAAAAACCCTACGTACATCACCACGTTTTAAACTTCTGGTATATAATTTACCATCAGAATAGGTGCCAGCACCACCTTCTCCAAAACAATAATTAGAGTCTTCATTTACAAAATGGTCTTGATTGATAGCTTTTAAATCCCTTCGTCTTTCTTGTACTTTTTTGCCTCTTTCTAAAACAATAGGTTTGTAACCTAACTCTATACAACGCAAAGCCGCAAACATACCAGCAGGACCAAAACCAATAATATGAATCTCTTTTGCAGAGGAAACATCTTTATAATCGAAAGAATATTCTGAGCTGTTACTTATTTCTTCATTTATAAATACAGCAATTTTATAATTAAAAATGACATTCTTTTTTCTAGCGTCAATAGATTTTCGTAATACTTTAATTCCGTTAATAGCATGTTCTTCAACTCTTAAGATATGTGCAGCCTTTTTTAAAAGACTACTCTTTTGCCTTTCTTCTTTAAGTGTAATACGAATTTGAATTTCTTTAACCATAAGCAGCAAATTTACTTAAAAATCATAGATAAAAATAGTGAGAATTTAGCCTGAGGTTTAGGGAGTTAAAAAAATAGAAAATAAAATATTTGGTAACAATATAAACACTACTTTTGCACCCGAATTAATCGAGGCAAAAAACAAGATATGCAATCAATTAGAAACATAGCAATTATAGCACACGTCGATCATGGTAAAACTACGTTGGTTGATAAAATTATTGATCAAGCTAAAATTTTAGACGATCGTAAAGAACGAACAGATTTATTGTTAGACAATAATGACTTAGAGCGTGAAAGAGGAATTACCATTCTTTCTAAAAATGTATCTATAAATTATAAAGGTGTTAAAATTAATGTAATTGATACACCTGGTCACGCCGATTTTGGAGGAGAAGTAGAACGTGTGTTGAAAATGGCAGATGGTGTATTGCTACTGGTTGATGCATTTGAAGGACCAATGCCACAAACCAGATTTGTATTAGGTAAAGCGTTGGAATTAGGTTTAATGCCAATTGTAGTTGTCAATAAAGTAGATAAAGAAAACTGTACACCAGATATAGTACATGAAAAAGTATTTGATTTGATGTTTGCATTAGATGCTACAGAAGAGCAATTAGATTTTCAAACCATTTATGGTTCTGCAAAAAATGGATGGATGAGTACAGATTGGAAAGAACCAACCGATAATATTATTCCTTTATTAGATTATATCATCGAACATATACCTGAAGCTCCTTACAGAGAGGGGACTCCCCAAATGCAGATTACCTCATTAGATTTTTCAAAGTTTACTGGTCGTATTGCCATTGGCCGTTTATTTAGAGGAGATTTAGAAGAAAATAAAGACTATATGCTTTGCAAAGCTGATGGTTCTACTAAAAAAATTAGAATTAAAGAGTTACACGTTTTTGAAGGAATGGGTAAGGCAAAAGTAAGTAAGGTAAGAAGTGGAGATATTTGTGCAATTACGGGTGTTGAAGGTTTTGAGATTGGAGATACCATTTCAGATTTAGAATCACCAGAAGCATTGCCAAGAATATCAATAGATCAACCTACTATGAGTATGTTGTTTACCATAAACAATTCTCCTTTCTTTGGTAAAGAAGGTAAATATGTTACTTCTCGTCACTTAAGAGACCGTTTGTTTAAAGAAATGGAAAAAAACTTAGCTTTACGAGTTGATGAAACTGATTCTGAAGATAAATTTAATGTTTTTGGTAGAGGTGTTTTACACTT
>JAJRPL010000391.1 GCA_024280815.1 Bacteroidota bacterium | reverse complement strand
TGACATAGGAGCAGATCCGATTAAACAAGATGTATTTTTAGAACCTGAGTTTAAAATAATTGGGAATGAAGTATTGGTGAACATCGATAAAATTTATTTTGACTTCGATAAGTGGAATATCCGTAAAGATGCTGTAGAAGAATTAACTAAAGTAATTGAGGTG
Organism: Bacteroidota bacterium; assembly: GCA_024280815.1. Lineage (GTDB taxonomy): Bacteria > Bacteroidota > Bacteroidia > Flavobacteriales > Flavobacteriaceae > Aureibaculum. The sequence continues at coordinate 2,397 of JAJRPL010000391.1, read as the reverse complement.
ATGAATAAATACCCAAATATGAAAATATATGCTACATCACATACAGATTCTAGAGGTTCTAATAAGTACAATTTAAAGTTGTCTAAATTAAGAGCTAAATCGACTATAAAATACTTGATATCTAAGGGGGTTGATGAAAGTAGGTTGACAAGTGAAGGTTTTGGAGAAACCAAATTAGTTAATAACTGTTCTAATGGTGTAAAATGTACTAAGGAAGAACATCAATTAAACAGACGTACTGAATTTACAGTTGTTAAGTTAAATGGTGAAGAAGTTGAAGAAAAGAAAGCTGAAGAAGAAGTTAATGAAGAATTAAAACCAGTTTTAGAGAAGGCACCTGAAACAGAAAAGAATGTTGAAAAGGTTATTGAAGAAACAATAATAGAGTCAACTGAAGAAGAACCAAAATAAGAATGTTTGTGTAATAAGAGAAACAGAATGTTTAAAAGCCGCTTTGAAAGAAGTGGCTTTTTTTGTGCTCTACCAAATTGGATTCTAACCTAAGACTATTAGATTAACTGAAAAGACAGTGTCTAATAAAATAAGAATTGTCAATATCTAATGTATTTTTTATAGGTACTATTTTAGGAAATCAAAAAACGTCCATACACTTTAGCCATTTTAGTTATATTTTCTTTAATAAGCTTATTATTAACTGAACAGTAGCCCATTACCAATCCGTTTTTATAAGTATTGCCAATATAATAGTTACTTAAAGGGTGAGCTATAATTCCATGTTGGCTTAAATAATTTGAAATTTCTACATCTCTCTTACTGTTCTTAAGCTTACCTATTAAATGCAATCCTGTATTATTTGAATCCAATAAAATTTCATTATTAAAATTTTGATTAAAATAATCTAAAAATAATTGTTTACGTTCTACGGAAATTTCAATTACATGTCGCAAATGCTTGTTTAGATAATCTTTTTCAATAAAGTCACTTAATGTTTTTTGCAAAGAAGTTGAAACGAAACGGCTAGACTGTTCGTATAACGCCTTAACAACATTAACTAAATGATGTGGAACAATCATATAACCTAATCGAATGGAAGGATGTAGCAATTTATTAAAAGTGCCTAAATAAATAGTGCGTTTTTGTTGATCTAAACTAAAAACTGAAGTAATTGGGTTTTCCCAATTACTAAATTCATGATTATAATCATCTTCAATAATATAGGCACTTTTATTCGAAGCCCATTCAAGTAATTCCAACCTTCTTTTCATACTCATTTTTACACCTGATGGATATTGGTTAGATGGAGTAGTATAAACAAATTTAGGTTTTTCACATTTTATCGTTTTAACAGAAATTCCTTCATTATCAATATCTATTGGATGTATATTGGCTTTTAAACTTTTAAATAGGCTATAGGCATTAGGGTATGTTGGATTTTCTATTATTACGGCATCATTTTTATCTATCAATGTATTGCTAATTAGATAAAGCGAATGGAGTGATCCAGATGTAATAATAATTTGATTGGCATCACAACTGATATTTCTGTATAGTTTCAGGTAATTTGAAATATTCTCTCGTAAACAATCTAGGCCTATTGTGTTAGAATAAGATAATTCAGAAGATTTTATAGTACGCCAATATTTATTAGATAGATTTTTCCATTGTTGAACGGGGAATATATCTAATGGTGGCAATCCTGGTCTAAAAGCAATGCCTTCTGTAGGTTTGTAATTAATAATATGAATATTTTTTTCAAAAGACCTTCCTCTTTTTGAAATTTTAGGATAACTTCCTAATTTTATTTCCATATTTAAATTCGTATGGATTTTTTTATTTTTTGAAGAATTTACATAATATCCAGAACCACCTATAGAGATTACATATTTTTCTAAAACCAATAAATTATATGCTTTTAAAACAGTGCTTCTAGAAATGTTTAAATCTTTTGCTAAAACTCTTGAAGGTGGAAGTTGAGTATCCTCATGTATAGATTTATTAAGTATAGCTTTTTTTATAGCTGAATATAAATTGATATAGATATTTTTATAATCATCTTTATTACCAAAATCATTAGTAATTAATATGTTTTTTATGTTGTAATGCAAATTGGTATGCTTTAAAAATTAAAATTGGTATGTGCAAGGTATACTATTTTGAATTAAATTTATCAATAATTATTTTATTTTCAACTTGTAAAAGAATGACCCGAAAAAGGATATTACATATTGTTTTAGTCATAAGTTTAGTTTCTTTTGTCTCATGTAAAAGTGTTAAAGAAGTGAGTTTTAAAACGCCTGTTGATACTACATCAAAGAGGATTAAATTTCAAACTAAACAAGTCTATAAATTAGCTGATCTTGAAATTTATGCAAGTAATGATTTTGACGGAGCTCATTTAAATGGATTCGAAAAAGTAAATGATAGTACAGCTCTAGT
>JAJRPL010000390.1 GCA_024280815.1 Bacteroidota bacterium | reverse complement strand
TTCATTTTCTGAAGTTTTTTTAACCGTATGCTTCACTTCCAAATGTTTTGCGTAGGCTATGGCTTTGTCGGATTCATCATATTTAGGATGGTCTATCCCAAAAGTAAAGGCTTCAATATCTTGCTTAGCTTCTTTTGCAACTGCCGTAATTAAAGGGCTGTCGATTCCTCCACTTAAAAAAGTGGCAATAGGAACATCGCTCACTAACTGTCTTTGTACGCTTTCGGTTAAAACGGAAAGATAATCCGCTGCTTTTAAATTCTTTTTTTTAGAATCTGAAACCTCTTTTGAAAAAACACAAAATTCTTCTTTAGTTATTTCTCCTGAATTAGAAAAAGTAAGAAGCTCTCCAGGGTTTAGCTGAAAAACATCTTGATACACCGTATTGGGTGCTTGCATATAACCAATACCAAAATATTCTTTGATTATTTCTGGGCGTAATTGCAAGCTGTCTTTATGCCAAGGGTGTTTGTAAATTTGATTGAATTGTGAGGCAAATACTATTCCCTGCTCACTTTTCCCGAAAAACAAAGGTTTTATTCCTGCAAAATCCCTAGCTAAATACAAGGTATCATTTTCTATCGCTACAATAGCAATAGCAAACATTCCGTTGAGTGATTTTATAGTTTCTGAAACCCCAATTTTATCTAATAAATGAAGTACTACTTCGGTATCTGAAGTGGATTGCAGATTATTTAATTCATACTTTTTTTGAAGTTCTTTAAAATTATAAATCTCTCCATTAAAAACCAAATGATAGTTACCAGAGGGTGAAAGCTTGGGCTGATTGCCATTATCCGAAAGATCCAAAATTGCCAATCTGTTAAACCCTAATTGATAGTTATTTCCTTTAAATGTATCAGAACTATCGGGACCTCTATGTTTGGACAAAGCCAGTAGTTCTTCAAATTTTGAGGAAGATGTAAGTGTTTTGTTAACCGAAAATTCGCCTAGGAATCCGCACATAGGGTTAGTATAATGAATTGTATAATTTGAGTAATTTTTTAACTTCAATTTCTGTTGAAAAATGAGTGTTACAATTTTCAATCGCTGCTTGAGAAAAACTGAAATATTTTTCTCTATCCTTAAACAATAACATCATATTTTTTACTGCGTTTTCAATATCCCAACTATCCGAACAGAAACCAGTTTCATCCTGTACAATCGCCTCTGGTAATCCGCCAGAATTTGAAACAATCGCAGGAACTCCCATAGATTGTGCTTCAATCACAGATGCTCCAAAAGCTTCGGAATGACTTAACTGCAAAAAGAAATCGTATTTAGAAAGTTTTTCTTTAAACACCTTGTTATCAACTTTACCAATAAAGTTTACTTGTTCTTTTAAATTGTATTTATCTATTAAATAATATACTTGCCCTTTGTCTGGTCCATCGCCATATAAATCGTACTTTACTTTAAGCCCTTGTTTTTTAAGTAACTTTATTACTCGTAGGTTTCCTTCAATATTTTTTTCCCAACACATACGATGTGCCGATACTATTTTAATTTTACCTTCTGAAGGAAATTTAGATTGTGCTTTACTTTCTTTTCCGAAAGAAACGGGAATTACGTGAATTTTATTTTCTGAAACACCCCATTTTTGTAGGTACTCCTTTTGGTTTTGGCTAACTGTAATAAAAGCATCCACATATTTTGACTGTTCTTTGTAAAAAGTTTTCCAACGTTCAATAATCCAAGGTTTAATATACGTATCTCCTCCTCTTAGGGTAATTATAAGTTTAGGTTTTTTAATTCCATCTTTAAAAAAAGGTGTAAGTTTTGGGTATAAGTAACTGTGTTGAAGATGTACCACATCAAACTGTTTCATTGTTTTAATATCTAATGAAACATTGGTAGTTAATTTTGTCTTGTATGCAATGCGTTGGATTTTGTCCTTTATTCCGTAGGACTTTATATGGTAATCGGCTCTTTTGTCGGTATCATAACTTAATACTTTTACATTAGTCGCCTTCTTTAATTCCTCTAAAAGATTTAGTAAATATGCTTGATAGGTTTTTGGCATTTGATCGTATATGTAGAGGAGTTTCATTAATTGTAATCTATAAGTTATTGTTTTTCACATTAACAAACATTTGAAATTGATGCTTTATATAAATCTGTAAAAACAGAAAAGATCTCTTAACTTTAAATGTTGTTCGATTTTTTATTTTATTATACCTTCTTCTAATATACTCTTTTCTACTTTTATTTGTAAATTTATCATTTTCTAAATACACCCTATTTATAAAATTTACATTCTCTTTAAAATATTGCATATAATAATTTAAGTCTTTTGTTTGTGTTGTTGAAACCCCTTTATCATGTTGTCTATAATAGTTAATCGTTTTTTTATTATATCTAATTTTTTTACCTAAGAAAAATTCATAGTAAAAAACCATATCTCCGATTATATTATAGTTAGTAAAAGTATTGTTTAATAATATATTCTTATCTATCTTTTTAAAAACCATTGAGCTTACATTAAAAAGTGGGCAATTATAACTAAAATCATTACTGCTAAGTTTTACTTCATCTTGTTTCTTAAAAACACTATGAACCATTATAGTATCTGTTTTAATTAAATTATCTAAAACCATAATTTTCGCAGCACTAACATCATAAGTTTTTAAATACTCCAAATGGGTTTCCAAAAAATTAAGATCGCAACTATCGTCACTTTCTGCAATCCAAATGCAATCACCCTTTGCTAAATCTAATCCCTTTTTCCATTGTTTAAAAGGAGATCCTGAGTTTTTTTTATTAATAATAAAATGAGAAACTCTTTTACCTGTTGAATAATTTTTTAAAATTTCTACACTAGTATCTGTTGAAGCATCATCTAATAATATAATCTCAAAATCTTGAAATGTTTGATTAAGTATACTGTCCAGTCGTTCCTTTAGAAAAGAAGCGTGGTTATAATTGGGTACTATGACAGATACTTTTGGCATTTTATTATTTCTTTTCTAACCAAATATTACCTCCTGTGTTTTTGTATGATAAAGGCATTTCATTAAATGCTTCTTTATGGAAGCTATGAATATAATCTGAAAAAAGTTTAATCTTAAACGATTCATTATACATTAAAAATGCTCTTAAAAAATAGGTTTCGTTCCAGTTATTCCCTCTATAAACCCATTCTTTAGGGTATTCAAAAGGAAAGAAGATATCGTGAAAATGAATGAGAACCCCCTTTTTCAAAGAAGGCAAAATTGAAAACAAGATATAATTAACATCACTTCCTGTTTTTGCTACATGAGTACTATCAATAAAAAGTATATCACCTTTTTCTAGAGTCTTAAATACCCCTAAATTTAGTTCTTGAGCATCTTCTTCAATTATTTTATATCGCTTAATATCTTCTTCTTTTAATAATGTTTTAAGTCTTTTAGGATAGGGTTCAATAAAAGTTAAATCTATACTGTTATCAAAAAACAATTCATTTACATCCATCATAACTGCCGAGGAAAAACCAGAACCTAACTCGATTATTTTTTTGGGTTTAAAATGCCGAATCATACTATACAAAACTATTGCATCTGTATAGGAGTAAAAGGTGTTTTCAAAATAATATCGTAAGCCGTTTATTTGTTTTTCTTTAAAAGGCAATTCATGATAATATCGCGACAATTCTTTTAATAGTACTAATTGTTCATCATCATTTAAGTTGATTGCTTTTATTTCAGAAATGCTTTTGTTCCAAATTCTATCTTCATTATTTTTAATCTGCGGAATGTTAACAATTGGAGAATAATAGTGCCCTGGTGGTTTTCTAGAATATTTTTTCCATTCTTTATTTTCTGCATATAGTGTTCTAACATGTGGAAGCTTATTAATTTGACTTTTAATCCAATTTTTCATAAAATTTATTTTTACAAATTATCATTATTAAATAATTTTACACCAAAAAATGATTTAAACAAAACATTAATAGCATTTTTTTTGCTTTTGGTTAAATGCTTTACTTGTTTTTCTAATTTTAAAATATTTTGATTTAAAACAATATTGCTTCCCAATTGAGTGGTGAAAAACAAAGCATGTTTCGCACATATATAGTTGTATAATTCTATTTTTTGAATATCATCAAATTCTTTATTTCTAGACACCTTTTTTATTCTATAATAAAAAACTATTTTATCTATTTGCTTTACTCCTCCTCCATTTTTTAATAAGGCTATCCAAAACTCCCAATCTTCCAATCCATGAATCATATTAGTATCATAGCCACCTACCTTCTCCCAATCAGTTTTTTTAAATAAAGCTGAACAATATATCATATTTGATTGAGCCAGGTTCTTAAGAGTAAAACCTTTTAATTTCCATAACCCTTTTATAATTCCAAACCTTTCTGCATTCCCATATACAACTTTCAGGCTAGTATCTTTTTTAAATTCTTTTAAAGCCAACTCAATATAATCAAAAGATATTTTGTCATCCGCATCAAGTGGTAAAATAAAAATACCTTTCGCAGCTTCTATCCCAATATTACGAGCATTACTAACTCCTTTATTATTAATTTCAATGTAACTAAATCTGTTATCTTTAATAAGCCACTCTTTGGTCACCTCTTTGGTATTATCTTTTGACCCATCATTAACAACTATACATTCCCAATTTACATAGGTTTGTTTAATTACTGTTCCTAAAGCTTCAGGTAGATATTCTGCTTGATTATAACAAGGAATTATTATAGAAACTAATTGATTCATTTTAAGTTTTTAAGGGTTTTTCCTCTGAATACTAATAAACTTATTCTTAAATACAACGAATTAATTTTTTTGAAATTACAGATTTTTCTAATTCTAATAACATTTTAAATCTATTAGTATTTAATATTTTTCTATTCAATTGGAGCTCTTTGTAATCTTCAATAATTCTTCCAAAATGTTTTTTAAAACTTATTTGCCTTTCTTTTCTAAAAGTAGAAGCATATAATTTATTACTTGAAATACCTGTAGAATCGTAATATGCGATCATTATATCTAAGTATTGATAATTTACTTGATGCTTAAATATCGCACACATAAAAAACTCCCAATCAGACACTATTTTAAAATCTTCATTATAATAAAAAACAGTTTCAAATAAACTTTTTTTAATAAATGCGGCTTGATGGGGTATTGTCCTTTTTAAAAAGAATGAAAATGTTAATTCGTTAGGAGTGTAAATTATCCTCTCCTGATGATTATTACTTTTTTTTAAAATTAAATTTCCATAATAAATATCGTTATCAATACTTAATTTATTACTTATCTCTTTTAAAACTTCAACATTGTAAAATTCGTCTTTTGTATTTAAAAAATAAATGAATTTACCCTTAGAAGCACGAATCCCCTTATTCATCGCATTATAAATACCAGCATCGGGTTCACTAACCCAATAACTAAACGAGCTTTTGTGTTTTTCAATTACTTTTTTGCTTCCATCGGTACTATCCCCATCTATAATAATATGCTCAAAGTCTTGGTATGTTTGCGATTGCACA
>JAJRPL010000389.1 GCA_024280815.1 Bacteroidota bacterium | reverse complement strand
GGATACAGTTTCTTAATCAAGAAATATTAAATCAAAAGATACTGAAATGAATTCAGTATTATAATAAAGAAAGGATTCTAGATTATCGAAGGATAAGCCTTAATTCATAATCCCTTTCACTAAATCAATAAAAATGGCAAGATATACAGGACCAAAAACTAAAATTGCTCGTAAATTTGGCGAGGCAATCTTCGGAGATGATAAATCATTCGAAAAAAGAAATTTTCCACCAGGACAACATGGTAATAACAGACGTCGTGGTAAAAAATCAGAATATGCTGTCCAGTTAATGGAAAAGCAAAAAGCAAAATATACTTACGGTATTCTTGAACGTCAGTTTAGAGGTTTATTTAAAAAAGCTTCTAGAAGTAAAGGAATTACAGGTGAAATATTATTACAATTGTGTGAGTCTCGTTTAGATAACGTAGCATTTAGATTAGGAATATCTCCTTCTAGAAACGGTGCAAGACAATTGGTATCTCACCGTCATATTACTGTAAATGGAGAGTTAGTAAATATCCCTTCATATTCACTAAAACCTGGAGATGTAGTTGGAGTAAGAGAAAAATCAAAATCTCTTGTTGCTATTGAGAATTCTTTAGCTAACAATAGTGCAGTATATGAGTGGTTAAACTGGAATAGCGATACTATGCAAGGTACATTTGTAACCGTACCAGAAAGAATTCAAATACCAGAAAATATTAACGAACAATTTATTGTAGAATTATACTCTAAATAATAAACAACTAGTTAGACTTATGGCAATATTAAATTTTCAAAAACCAGATAAAGTAATAATGATTGATTCTACCGATTTTGAAGGTAGATTTGAATTCAGACCTTTAGAACCAGGTTATGGTTTGACAGTAGGGAATGCTTTGCGTAGAGTATTATTATCTTCTTTAGAAGGTTATGCAATTACTTCTTTAAGAGTTGAAGGTGTAGAGCATGAATTTTCTACAATCAAAGGAGTTGTTGAAGATGTTACTGAAATTATCTTAAACCTTAAACAAGTTAGGTTTAAACAACAAATTGAAGAAACTGATAATGAAACAGTATCTGTTACAATTACAGGTAAAGAGCAATTAACAGCGGGTGATTTTCAAAATTTCATTTCTGGATTTCAAGTATTAAATCCTGATTTAGTGATTTGTAATATGGAAAAATCAGTAAAACTTGACTTAGAATTTACTATCGAAAAAGGTAGAGGTTTTGTTTTATCTGAAGAGAATAAAAAAGCAAGTGCACCATTAGGTACAATCTTTACAGATGCTATTTTCACACCAATTAAAAATGTGAAATATGCCGTTGAGAACTTTCGTGTTGAACAAAAAACGGATTATGAAAAATTAATTTTCGATATCGTTACTGATGGTTCAATCAATCCTAAAGATGCATTAACTGAAGCTGCAAAAATATTAATTCATCACTTTATGTTATTCTCAGATGAGAGAATAACCTTAGAAGCTGACGAAATTGCACAAACAGAAACTTATGATGAAGAATCACTTCACATGAGACAATTGTTAAAAACAAGATTGATTGATATGGATCTTTCAGTAAGAGCATTAAATTGTTTAAAAGCTGCTGAAGTTGATACGTTGGGTGATTTAGTTTCTTTCAATAAAAACGACTTGATGAAGTTTAGAAACTTTGGTAAAAAATCATTAACTGAATTAGACGAGCTAGTGAATATCAAAGGTTTAACTTTCGGAATGGATTTAAGTAAATATAAGTTAGATAAAGAATAAAATAAAATAGAAACAAGACAAAAGACAAAAGACAAAAGACGAATAAAAGTCTAAAGTCTAGAGTCTAAAGTCTACTATCTGAATAAAGATGAGACACGGAAAGAAATTTAACCATTTAAGTAGAAAGACTGCTCATAGAAAAGCAATGTTGGCTAATATGGGATGTTCATTAATTGAGCACAAACGTATTAATACAACGGTTGCTAAAGCTAAAGCACTTAGACAATTTATAGAGCCTATAATTACAAAATCTAAATCTGATACTACGCATAACAGAAGAATCGTATTTAGTTACCTAAGACAAAAAGAAGCAGTAACTGAATTGTTTAGAGATGTTGCTACTAAAGTTGCAGATAGACCAGGAGGGTATGTTAGAATTATTAAACTAGGTAATAGATTAGGTGATAATGCTGATATGGCAATGGTAGAGTTAGTTGATTATAACACTACTTATAATCCTAATAGTAAGAAGAAAAAATCTACTCGTAGACGAGGAGGTAAGAAAAAATCTACAGTTGTACCGCCAGTACCTGTAGCAGAAAAGAAAGCAAGCCAAGAAGAAGAATAATTCACAGGTATGTTAATAACAATAGATATAAAAGGATAAGCTAAATTTTAGTTTATCCTTTTTTTTATATTATTTTTGTGAAACTAAAAAAATATGAAATACCAAATTAGAAAAAAAGCAATAGTATTATTAGCAGACGGAACTATTTTTGAAGGAAAATCAGTCGGAATTGAAGGTTCTTCAACAGGTGAAATTTGTTTCAATACAGGTATGACTGGTTATCAAGAAATTTTTACAGACCCTTCTTACTTCGGACAGTTAATGGTAGCTACCAATGCACATATTGGTAATTATGGTGTTCATAAAGACGAAATTGAATCTGAAGGTATAAAAATATCAGGTTTAATTTGTAGAAATTTTAGTTTTGAATATTCTCGTGTTGATACTGATGGCTCTTTAAAAGATTGGTTCAAAAAACATAATTTAATTGCTATTTCAGATGTTGATACCAGAGCTTTAGTAACGTATATTAGAGAAAATGGAGCAATGAATGCTATTATTTCAACAGAGGTTGAAGATATAGATAAGTTAAAAAAACAATTGGATGAAGTTCCTAATATGGACGGGTTAGAGTTGGCTTCAAAAGTATCAACTAAAGAACCATACTTTATTGGAAATGAAAATGCCACTTATAAAATTGCAGCTTTAGATATTGGTATCAAAAAAAATATATTAAGACATTTTGAAAAAAGAGATGCCTATATTAAAGTGTTTCCTTACAATACTACTTTTGAAGAAATGAGTAGTTTTAATCCTGATGGTTATTTTTTATCAAATGG
>JAJRPL010000388.1 GCA_024280815.1 Bacteroidota bacterium | reverse complement strand
ATTTTCGGTCATATTTGCATGAGCAAAAACGACCGTTGCTTTTACATTGTCTTTATGCTTTTTTAATAATTGCTGTACCCAACTGGCATCATCAATTAATCTTGTTTGCCATTCATTTGCATCATGTACTGAACTACCAACAATATTTAAACCTATAAAGAGCACATTGTTTTGAATCCAACTAAAATTTTCTGTTCTTTCACTCTGATAGCTGACTTGATGAGAGAATGTCCAGTTTTCATTCAAATATAAGAAGTATGTATTCCAATAACTAAAAGCTTGTGTAGGGTTATCACAATCATTATATTCATTATCACCCAACACAACAAATGTAGGTACAGTCAATTTTTTTAAAAGAGAACTGACATCTTGATATACACTTTCATCACATGGATCTTTACCAGCTTTTATATCACCAACATGCACTACAAATTCAGAAGCATCTTGTGCATTGTGTTTCTCAATTAGTTTTACAAAACCATCTCGTTGCTCACTACCATAAGGTACATCACCAATTACTGTAAAAACAATGGGTTCAGAGGGTTTGTCAATAGGGTTTTCAGATTTATCGCAAGATAACAATGAAAGGATAATACTTAAAAAAAGAATATTTTTTTTCATAACGATAGCAAGGTAAGGCATTATAATGATTTATTAGAAAATTACTTTATACGTTCTTCAATCCATTGTTTTAAGCTGTGGAAATTTTGAGGAGCGACACCATGTCCCACAGGATACTCTTCATAGACATTTTTAATGTTTAGTTCATTCAATTGAGGTTGTGTATTTCTAGCCCATTCAACAGGAATGACTTGATCTACAGAGCCATGAGAACTATAAATATCTAAATTTGTATAATTTTCTTTATTTAATTCTTCGGGTAGTAAATCTGTATTGATGTATCCACTTAATCCTATAACATAGTTGACTTTTTTCGGGTGATTTAAAGCTACAGCATAGCTTAAAATAGTACCTTGACTAAATCCTAAAAGAAAGACTTTATTGGTATCTACATTAAAATTTTCAATAATCTCATCAATAAATTGGGCTATGGTATCCCTTGCTTTTATGGCTTCAGGCATGTCTGAAAATTTACTAGCATCACTAGCATCAAAATGTATGGTGTACCATGCATAACTACCCATTCCCATTGACAGAGGAGCTTGGGCACTAACAATCAATAAGTCGTCTGGTAATTCATTGGCAAAAGAAAACAAATCTTGCTCATTACTTCCGTAGCCATGTAGCATGATTAATAATGGAGGTTTTGCAATGGTAATTTTCGGTTGACGAACTATATATTCTAGTGATAAGTTTATCATGATTTGTTAAAAATAAGAAAGTCAAACTAAAAGAATGTGGCTTTAAAAATGTAAGATTTATGTCTATCCAATTCCTTTGAACCAATCTTGAAACATGTCGCCTAATACAGGAACTTTAGATTCTTTTCCTTGTACTGCACCAATAAGACTAATCATCCATAGAATAAGAGGGATTAAACCTAAAAGAGAACCGATCAAACCTAGATTAACGAAACCTGAAACTATTGAAATAATAATTCCAATAGCAATTATGCCTAGCATTTGTCTTATATAAAATGAGGCAAAAGTATTTTTCACATCTTTATTCATAAAAAAAGCAACTATTGTCCCTATAAATGTTAAGTGACTGATTATAGCCATTGTTTTACCTTCATCAATTGTGTTTTGTTCCATAATTTTTTGGTTTTTGTTTTTTAAAGTTATTTAATTGTAAATATATTAAATTTAATTGATTCTCAATTTATTGTTTGCAAAAACACCTATTATTTTACCTTTTAACTTCTTACCTAAAAAGGCAGAATTAGTAGAGGTAGAGTTTATGTGTTCTAACTTAAATTCAAACTCGAATTCAGGGTTGAATAGTGTAATATTTGCTATTTCACCAACTGTAATACTATAATTTTCAATATTAAAACGCTTTCTTGGCAGGTTTGTTAAACAGTCTATAACATTTTTTAAAGGTAAGATTGAGTTTGCAGCTCCAAAAAGGCTTTCTAGACCAATTGTGCCATCAAAAGCATTTTCAAATTCCACTTTTTTATGTTCTATATCGATGGGGTTATGGTCAGAAGTTATTATGTCAATTATACCATTAATAACCCCTTTTCTAAGAGCTGTAACATCCTTTTGAGAACGTAATGGTGGTGTTAGCTTGAAATTGGTATTAAAATCATTTAATTCTTCATCAGTTAAATATAAATGATGAGCACTAACACTACAGGTAACATCTAATCCTTTTTTCTTTGCTTCAGCAATTAGTTTAACAGATTTTGAAGTGGTAATTGTTGGTATATGTAATTTTCCGCCCGTATATTCTAATATAAATAAATCTCTAGCAATTTGTAATTCTTCAGCTAAAGCCGGATTTCCTTTTAATCCTAGCTTAGTGCTTTGCACACCTTCATTTGCAACCCCTTGGTTGCTTATAGAGTTGTCTTGGGGAAAGCTCAAAACCAAGCCCTCAAAATTTTGAGCATATAGTAAAGCTATTTTCATCAAATTCGCATTGTCAATAGAACTGTTATAATCGCCAAAAGCGATGGCTCCAGAATTACTCATGTCGTAGAGCTCTGCTAATTCAATGCCTTTTGCCTGTTGTGTTAAATTAGCGATTGGGTGAAGCGATACAATATCATTTTTAACTTTATTAATCAAAAATTCTACAGTTGATTTATTGTCTATTAACGGGTGGGTGTTGGGATTTAAAGCCACCGCTGTAAATCCACTTTTTGCTGCAGTTTTCAATCCGTTTTCTAAAGTTTCTCTTTCTTCATAGCCAGGTTCACCAAATGAAACACTAGTATCAAACCAACCTACCGAAATATGTAAATTATCTTCACTAATTTCTTTGTAATTTTTAGGATTGTTAATTGAGTTTGCTATTTTAGTTATTTTGCCATTTTCAATTAATACATCTTTAATTTTTTGATCAAAATTACTTTGACGGTCAATTATTTTAGCTGATTTAATGAGTATGTTCATGTTTTTAAAAATTTGAGTAATAAAATTTCAATGACTAAAAATACGAATGCTAGTGCTAGAAACCATTTCCATAAATTATTCGTTTTATGGGTGTTATAAGAGCTGGTGAAAGCTTTATTTATAGTATTTGTATAAGTAATGTTTGACTTCTCTCCAAAAAATAGTTCAGCATCAATATATGACAAATCATTTTCTTCTCTTTGATAGTTATAGGCTATGTTTTTCAGAGTCTTACCTTTGTATATCGCTTGAGTAAATCCGCTTTTATTAGGATTTTCTTCTGTTGTGAGTGTTACTTTGTCTGAAGTTATTTGTTGAAGTGGAATAAAATCTGAATCCTCATTACTTAAATGAATGACTTCATCCTTTTTTAATTGCTCATTTACTTCAATAGTATTGGTATTACCGATAGTGTAATACAATTGAGACGGATGTGTGCTATACAATCCGAAATTATAAAATATTGGTACAATTAAAGGAGAGTTTTTAAAATTTGAATTTTCAGTAGCTAAAGATGCCGAGATCCAATATATTTTACCAGTATCTGTAGAGATTTGAGAAATAAATTTTTTTCCATTCTCAAAATTTAGAATAGCAGAAGAGCGTTTTAAATTAGTAGGATAATAACTTTTTACTGTAGGGTATTGAAAATTCTTAATTTGTTTTTCAAAGACACCTTTTAATAGCGGATGTGAAAAATTTATAGTTGTCACTGACAGTTCAGTATCCAATTTATTAAAAATGTTACCTATTCTTAAATTTTTAAATAAGGAGTTGTACAAATTTAGAGTTGCATTTGCTGGAGGGATAATAACTAAGTTTCCTCCTTTTTCTATAAAATCTTTTATGGTATTAATTAATGAAAGTGTAATATTTTCTAATTCATTTAAAATAAGTAAGTGTTGTGTGTTGAGTGTATTGTAATCTAAATTATTTAGCGTAGTACTGGTGAACTGAAATTCATCTTTGGTATAAATTTTTGATATAAAAAGATTGTCGACTCCAATTGCAGTTATATTTATTTTTTTTGGTTTGTCAATTGTAAAGTAAAGGTCATTGTCAAAACTCAAAGAATTATCTTCTAGTTTTATTTTCCCTGTAAAGGTCTGAGTAGCTGGGATGTTGAATGTAACTTTTTCAGTAGAATTACTAGGTAAATTAACTGAAGATTTTCCTGCCAATAAATTCTTATTGTAAAGGCTAATAGATATATTATTTTTAGGATCTCCACTATTTTTTACAATAGTTGTAAGTTGGATAGATTCATTGTTTTGTTGAGAAATATAAGCACTGTCAATATTTACATTTGAGACTTTCGAAGGAGAAAGTTGTGTAATATAATAGTTATTCAGACTGTCAAGAGTCATTTTCCTGTCTAAGTTAATATTTTGAAAATCAGACATTAAAAAAACGTTATTTAAAGTATTATTTTTATTTAGGTTGTTTTCTATTTTAAATAGGATAGATTTTAAATCTGTTTTTACAGGATGATATTCTATAGAGAGAAGCGTATTTTTCAAATCTTTTATAGATAAATCTTGATAGACATTATTATTCGTATATAAACTTATATTTTCTAATGTAGAAGTCTCTTCTATAATATTTTGAACAGCTCTTTTAAATAGCTCACCCTCTTTACCTTTGGCTTGCATACTATAAGAATTGTCTAAATAGATAGTTGTATTTATAGGCTTTTTTGATTTGTTGCCAATGTAGGGTTGAGCAAAAGCAATAATTAAAGAAGAAAAAAGCAGAAGTCTAGTGCAAAGGATTAAGAATTTTTTCAGCTTAGAACTTTTTCTAGTTTGTAATTCTAGTTCTTTTAAAAAATTAACATTTGTAAAAGCTACTTTTTGAAAACGTCTTAATTGAAATAAATGAATGAGAATAGGGATAAGTAGCAAAAATAAAGCGTAAAGAATTTCGGGATGCTTAAATTGCATTATTTATTAAGATTTGTCAAAAATAATAAATTACTTGATAATAAAACCTAAAAATAATAATAAAATAATATAGTATTTTCGGTAAGGATACGTTACTTAGGTACGACCTAATACTAAAACTAGAATAATCTTAATTATTTCTGATGAAAAAAAATATCTATTACTACTAATTTTAATGATTATTGGCTCTTTTTATTCTGTAAGAGCTCAAGATATGACTAATGATAAACTTGAAAAAATAATCTACGTCATTGCTGATAGTTTACGTGGTGATACAGGTAATTGGCAGTTTATGATTAAAGAACGTATGTTGGTTTGTATTACTGATGAAAAAAATAATAGAATGCGAATTATGTCACCTATTATTGAGCAAAAAAAATTAGCATATGTTGATATGTTGAAATTAATGGAAGCTAATTTTCATACAGCATTAGATGTTAAATATGCTATTTCTGATGGTTTATTATGGTCTGTTTATATTCATCCACTTAAGGAATTAACCAAAGAAGAGTTGTTGAGTGCAATAAACCAAGTCTATGCTGCCGCAATTACTTATGGAACAAGTTATAGTAGTACAGGGTTGACTTTTCCGAGTAAAAAAGAGAATGAAGAAAAAAACACAAAAAGAAAAATATAATTTCAGTATTCTCAAATTATTGTGTTGATAAAGGTGTAGTTATTAACAATTTTGTATTGTTTCAAATTTTATTTTTATATTTAGTGATTATTAACTAAAAAAAATAATCTATGAAACTAACATTACCTAGTGCTACAAAGTCTGTAGCGATTCTCGTTTTACTCACCGTTTTCTCGTACAGTTCGTATGGGCAAAACAGTTGAAAACAACCCATGATCCTAAAGTTAATAAAGGACATCAACTTTATAAACAAACAAAAATTTATGATAATAATGCAAAAGCAGGTTCAGAAACCAAACCTCAACCTGTTGGTGATAGAGCCTCAGATAGGGTTGATTATGAATTCAATATGGTTAAAAACCCATATACTGGAAAAATTCCTGAAAAAATAAAGGAATTAGAAGCTGAATTTTCTACATCAATTCCTGAAAGTAACGAATTACAAAAGACAGTAAATAAAAAAGGACGTAGATACTACTATTGGAAGAGTAGAGGTCCTTATAATGTAGGTGGTCGTACAAGAGCATTGGCAATTGATCGTTACAATGAGAGAGTTATTTTAGCCGGAGGTGTCTCTGGTGGTTTATGGAGGTCAACTAATGCTGGTAAAACATGGCAAAAAGTTACAAATAGAAGGCAGTCACCTAGTATTACAAGTATTGTACAACACCCTACTCGAAGAAATATTTGGTATTACACTTCTGGAGAACGTTCTGGTAATTCCGCTACAAGTAGTAGCTTTTATGCAGGAACTGGAGTTTATCGATCAGTGAATAATGGTAGAAGTTGGAGGCTTTTAAAAGGTTCTGCTGATGATGATATTACTAAAATATCACCATTTGATTTAACAAACTCGATAGCAATTAATCCCACAAATAACGACATCTATGTTGCTACATTTAATGGTGTACATAGATCGCAAGATGCAGGAAGAACTTTTACTGAAGTATTGGCGGGTGGTTTTGATAGTTGGACAGAAGTAATTACCACACCAAATGGTAAAATTTATGCTACAGTAGATTTCTTCGGTGATCCAAATACAGGTTTTTTCTCATCTACTGATGGTGATGAATGGACTAATATTACACCCACAAATATTGCTGGTTTATTTAATGGAAGAACAGTAATGGCTTATGATCCTTCTGATGAAAATATCGTTTATTTTTTCTCTGAAAACTTAGCTTCAGCAGCAACTCCTTTTTGTTAAAGTATAATGCAGCTGCTGAGACACCAGAAGAACAATGGACAGATTTAAGTGCTAATTTACCAATTAATATTGGAGGTAGAGTAGGGAGCTTGAATCTTCAAGGTCATTATAATATGTTTATTAGAATTAAACCAGACGATTCAAATTTTATAGTTTTAGGTGGTACAAACATTTATAGATCTACAACTGGTTTTACAACTCCTGCTGGTCAAGAAAGTTGGGTTGGTGGTTACTCTTCTGATAATAGTGTTGGTGTGTATACAAACCATCATCCTGATCAACACAATTTTATATTTCTTCCAAAGAATCCTAACAGAGCTTTATCAGCAAATGACGGAGGTGTTCAGTTAACTGAGGATATCACAGCTTCTAATGATGATGTTGAACAAGTGCAATGGACTTCATTAAACAATGGATATTTAACAACACAACCTTATACTGTCTCTTTTGACCCTAGTGCAAAAAGTGATGATTTGTTAGCCGGTTTTCAAGATAATGGTACTTGGTATACAAGTTCACCAAATGGAAAAAAAGCTTGGGAAGAAGATTTTGGTGGTGATGGAGCTTACAATGCCATTGCAGAT
>JAJRPL010000387.1 GCA_024280815.1 Bacteroidota bacterium | reverse complement strand
CATAAAATAAAGAAAAAATATTTACAATTGTATCTAAATGAGTTTGTATATAAACTCAATAGAAGATACTTTGGAGAAAGAATATTTGATAGACTTGTAATTGCTAATATTACCAGTTATGACTAATTACGGATATACAATAATGAAATTACAAAAATTATTATTCTTTATCCTAATTACATTCTTACTACTTGCTTGTAAACAGAAAAAAAAGAACACAATTTTTCAATACCTAATTCTACTCAAAAATATGCCAAAGGTTTTGAAATTCAACCCTACGCTAACTATAAAAAGTTAATTATCAGCTCGCCATATCCAAATGCAACAGCAGCACTTGAATATATTTTAATTCCAAAAAACAAAGAAATTCCTCAAGAATTAAATGGTAAAAAAATTATTAGAACACCTATTGAAAAACTAGTAGTAACCTCAACCACATACATTCCTTTTTTAGAGTTATTAGACGAGGAGAAAAGTTTAGTTGGTTTTCCCAGTCTACACTATATATCCTCACCAAAAACACGTCAATTAATAACTGAAGGACACATCAAAGAACTAGGTAATGGGCAAGATATGAATACCGAAGTGTTATTAGATTTACAACCAGAGATTATTATCGGATTTGCAATGAACAGCAACACTAAAATGTTTGACAATATTGAAAAAGCTGGAATACCTGTAATGTTCAATGGCGATTGGCTTGAAGAAACACCACTTGGTAGAGCGGAATGGCTAAAGTTTTTTGCCATTCTATTTGAAAAAGAGACAGTAACAGACTCTATTTTTAACACCATAGAAAAAGAATACAATGAAGCCATTACTATTGCAAAAAAAGCAACTACAAAACCTACAATACTTTCAGGCTCTATATTTAAAGATATCTGGAATTTACCAGCCGGTGACAGCTTTATGGCACAGTATTTAAAAGATGCTAATACGGACTACCTCTGGGCTAACAGCCAAGGAAAAGGGAGCCTTTCATTAAGTTTTGAATCTGTTTTTGAAAAAGGTCAACATGCAGACTTCTGGATAGATTCTGGAATTTACATTAGTTATAAAGAATTAGAAAATGCAAATAAACACTATACCAAATTTGAAGCATTCAAAACAAAAAATATATATTCTTTTGCACATCAAAAGGGTGAAAATGGCGGATTACTTTATTATGAACTCGCTCCCACTCAACCTCATATTATTTTAAAAGATATTATTAAGGCAGTACATCCTGAATTGCTACCTGAGTATGAACCATTTTTTTTGAAACAACTAAATAACAATTGAAAAATAACACTACATATTCTTTAAAATTTATGTTTTTAGGCATGTTACTACTAGTTTTCATACTGATTAATCTCAGTCTTGGCTCCGTAGACATTCCTTTTAAATCGGTTATCCAAACTTTAACAGGAAGCAATCCTTCCAAAGAGTCTTGGCAATACATTATCCTAGATTATCGATTACCAAAAGCTGTAACTGCTATCTTAGTGGGTTCAGGGTTATCCATTAGCGGACTCTTAATGCAAACCTTGTTTAGAAACCCACTAGCTGGTCCTTTTGTACTTGGTATTAGTTCTGGTGCAAGTTTAGGCGTTGCCTTATTGGTTTTAGGCGTTTCTCTATTTTCAGGAAGTTTGACAGGATTGGCATTTTCTAATATTGGCATTGCTATAGCCGCAAGTATCGGATCATTATTGGTGTTATCAGCAGTAATGCTGGTTGCAAGAAGAGTCAAAAACACCATGTCTATTCTAATTATTGGATTAATGTTTGGGAGCTTTACCGCCGCAATTATTAGTGTATTGGCTTATTTTAGTCCAGCAGAAAAGCTACAACAATATGTATTTTGGACCTTTGGTAGCTTGGGTAATTTAGGATGGAATGAAATAAGCATCCTTGGTATTCTATTTCTTTTATGTGTCGGATTGTTAATTACCATTATCAAACCTTTAAACAGTTTATTATTAGGTGAAAATTATGCTATAAGCTTAGGTGTAAACTTAAAACGAACTAGAAATTTAACTTTAATAATCACAGGAATACTCACTGGTGTTATCACTGCATTTTCAGGCCCAATTGCTTTTATCGGATTAGCCGTACCTCATCTTACTAAATTAATTATTAAAACTTCTAATCATAGAATTTTACTTCCCGCTGTTGCAATTACAGGAGCAATTCTAATGCTAATAAGCGACACCATTGCTCAATTACCTACAAGTGAATATACTTTACCTATCAATGCGGTAACCTCATTATTTGGTGCACCAATTGTCATTTGGTTGTTAATTAAGAAAAGAGCACTCAATTAAATGAAAAATAAGGATTCACATATCATCAAAACTACCAACCTTTCCATTGGTTATTTTAATAGAAAAGGAAACTCTTGCGTTGTTGATAATATCAACCTTTCTTTAAACAAAGGAAATTTTGTCTGTATCTTAGGAAAAAATGGAATCGGAAAATCTACTTTGATAAGAACACTAACTAAGGTTCAACCCAAATTATCAGGGGAAATTATCCTAAATGGAGAACCTTTAGAAGCGATTTCTAATCCTGAATTAGCAAAAAAAATGAGTTTGGTTTTGACAGAGCGAATTCCAGAAAGTAATCTTACCGTTTATGAATTGATTGCCTTAGGAAGACAGCCTTATACTAATTGGATAGGTACATTAAGCGATAATGATCAACAACAAATCAAGCAAGCAATCAAACAAGTACATATAGAGGGGATAATTGACAAAAGACATGATGAATTGAGTGATGGTCAATTGCAAAAAGTAATGATTGCCAGAGCTATAGCTCAAGATACTAACCTTATTGTTTTAGATGAACCCACAGCTCATTTAGACATTCATAATAAAATAGAAATATTTACATTATTAAAAAAACTAAGTAAAAAATTACATAAAACTATTCTGATTTCTACCCATGAAATTAACTTAGCATTACAATTGGCTGATGAATTATGGTTAATGAATGATGAAGGTATTATTTCTGGACAAACAGAAGGTTTAATTACTAATGGCAGTGTTTCAAAATTATTTTCTTCTGATTTAATTACCTTTGATGTAAAGTTGAAACAATTTTTTTGTATATCCGTAATTAGTCATAACTGGTAATATTAGCAATTACAAGTCTATCAAATATTCTTTCTCCAAAGTATCTTCTAGTGAGTTTATATACAAACTCATTTAGATACAATTGTAAATATTTTTTCTTTATTTTATGGTAATTGCCTACAAAATTTCGTTTTGCATTACTAATTGCTATATGCACCCACTTTAAAGTTTCTTTAGTTGTTTGCTCGTTTG
>JAJRPL010000017.1 GCA_024280815.1 Bacteroidota bacterium | reverse complement strand
GACGTCTTACCATAATAGTATTTATGATGTGCACCTACTCTAACACGCTCTACCCCTTTTAGCCCTTTAAAATTATAAGACGCTGTTTTCACTTTTTTTGAACTAGAAGAAATTTGTACTTTAAAATCAACATCTTTTACAATTCTTGTTTTAGGTTTAACCGGTTTTGGTTCTGGCTTTATATCGATAACCACATTTTTATCTAACTGATTTTTATATGATTTTATGGCTTTATAAATTGATTTCGCCATTTCTTGCTGTCCTTTTTTAGAATTAAGATATGCCCCCTCAGTTTTATTTGTCAAAAAACCAGTTTCAACCAAAACACTTGGCATAAAAGTATTACGCAACACTAAAAAACCAGCTTGTTTCACCTTTCTATCATTCCTTTTCAAATCAGCAACAAAATTATCTTGAATCAATTTTGCTAATAGTAAACTTTGATCTAAAAATTCTTCTTGCATTAAAGTCAATCCAATAACAGACTCGGACGAATTAGGATCAAAGCCCCCATAATTGGTCTTATAGTTATCTTCTAAAAGAATTACTTGATTCTCTTTTTTAGCGATTTCAAAATTCCTGTCGTTTTCATGTAAACCTAAAACAAAAGTACCCGCACCATGTACTGAACTTTTCCCAAAAGCATCACAATGTATAGAAACAAATAAGTCTGCTTTTGATTTTTGAGCCACCTCTCCTCTTTCAAATAATTCTATAAATGTATCATCATCACGAGTGTAAATAACTTCAATATCTTTATCTACTTTCAATAATTTACCAACTTCTAGTGCTATTTTTAAAACAATATCTTTTTCAGAATATCCATTGCCTGAATTACCAGGGTCTGTACCTCCATGACCAGCATCAATTACTACCTTGAATTTTTGCTGGGCGATAATTGTGTTGCTTTGAAAAATAAAAAATAATGCAACGGATAAAAAAATCAACTTTTTAGCTTCTCTTATTACTATAGCTGTCCTCATAAAAATTTTTAATTATTAACTTTTCTTTGGCTTAAACCACTTAAAAAATATATGTAGCTTTGTAACTTCAAAAACTGAGCCATTTTAACGTTCACAAAAATAGTATTTAAAATATTGCATACAAATTTTAAGCATATAGTTTTTGCTTTCCTTTTTTTAGGATTAGGATGTCAATTTGTTTTCAGTCAAATTACTGACAATAAAAAAAGAACCTTAGAACCAGTTAAAAGTATTCCTATAACCATACAAGAAATAACTTTAAATAACTCTATAGAAATAACTGATATTCACCCTATTTACATACAAAAATATTCAAAAAAAGACACTATAAAAACCAAAGAATTTCTTGAAGGAATTATCAATAAAAGAGCTTCTGACTATATAAAAAACGATTTTGTAAATAAAAAAGCAACCTTATATAATCATTCAGAGTTGTACTATCAAGACATTGAGCTTAAAGCAGGTATTATCACCATTGATTATGAACGTAATTTAGCGTATGCTAGAGGCATACTTGACAGTTTAAATAATTATACACAAAGACCAACTTTTAAACAGGCAGATCAAGAAAGTGAGCAAGATTCATTGATTTATAATTTTAAAAATGAAAAAGCCATCATTTACAATACAAGAACAGAACAACAAGGTGTAATTGTAAAAGGCGAAATTACCAAACGAGAAAATGACTCTGTTTTTTATGTTAGTAAAGCTCATTTTACTACTTCAACTAAAGATAAACCCGATTACGAAATTGTAACGGATAATATAAAGATGGTTCCTGGTAAAAAAATTGTTGGGGGTCTTTCGCAAATGTATTTGGCTAATGTACCTACACCAGTTATATTGCCATTTTTCTATGTCCCCTTAACTAAAGAGCGATCTGTGTCTGGATTTTTAATACCTAGTGTGGGTCAAAACAATAATCAAGGCTATTTTTTTCAAAATGGTGGTTATTATTTTGCCATTAGTGATTATGTCGATTTGGCAGTCTTAGGAGACGTGTATACCAATGGTAGTTGGGCAACAAGATTCGAATCTAATTATGCCAAACGCTATAAATTTAGTGGTAATTTTAGTTTGCGTTTTGAGAACTTGATTACTGGGCAACGTGGATTTTCAAATTTTCAAAAAAGAAATAATTTCTATGTGCGTTGGTCACATAGCCAGTCACAACAGTCTAGTCCAAATTCCCGATTTTCATCATCCGTAAATTTAGGAAGCAGCCAATATTTTAGAGAATCATTAAATGAATATAACATCTCACAAAGAGTAACCAATACCAATAGTTCATCAATATCATATTACAAAAAGTTTGTAGGTACACCCTTTAATATGAACCTTTCCTTTAATCATACACAAAACACAAATACAGAAACTATTGACATGACGTTGCCGTCATTACAATTAACAATGGATAGAATTTATCCGTTTGCACCCAAGCAAGGAGCTAAAAAAAATGTATTTCAAAATATTGGTTTAAGTTATAATTTAGATGCTCAAAATAAGGTTACTACCAGTGATAGTCTGTTTTTTAAACCTGGCATGTTTGATAAAGCCCGAACAGGTGCAAAACACACCATTTCTGCCAGTACTAATTTAAAAGCCTTAAAATACATAACACTATCACCAAGTGCAAATTACAATGAAGTTTGGGTGTTAAAAACCATTGACCAAAATTATAATGGAGATGAAAATATTATTGAAAATGACACCATCAATAAATTTGATGCTTTTAGAGAATATTCTGCTGGAGTTTCTGCTTCTACAACGCTATACGGTATGTTTACCTTTAAAAAAGGACGAATGCAGGCCATTCGTCATGTGATGAGACCCTCTATATCTTATAATTACAGACCAGATTTTAGTCAGTATTATGATGAAGTACAACAAAGTGATGATCCAGACGATCTAACTGAATTTAGCCGATTTACTGGCGGACTTTTTGGAGCTCCCTCAAGGGGTTTGTCTAACAGCATTGGCTTATCTTTAGCTAATACTCTTGAAGCCAAAATGATGGCCAAAGATTCTACAGATGCTGAGCCTAAAAAAATAAAATTACTAAACAATTTAAATTTTTCAACTAGTTACAATATTGCAGCAGATTCTTTAAGATGGAGTCCCGTTAGAGTAACAGCTGGCACATCTCTTTTCGATAATAAATTAAGCTTAAATGCCAGTGCAGCTCTAGACCCTTATGCTTTAAGTGCGGGTGGCAGAAGGGTTGATACTTACAACGTTAATAACGGAGGTAGTTTATTCAGATTAACACGAGCGAATGTATCAGCAAGCTACTCATTATCTAGTGATATGTTCAATAAAGAAGAGGAAACTGATAAAAAGAAAAGTAAAGCAGTAAACTCAGATGATAAAAGTTTATTTGGAACTGACATCACTACACGAAACACTAAAGATGATCAAGATGAAAGTAGAACTAAAGTTGCCAACTTATTCGGAGCTACATTGCCATGGAAATTAAGCTTACGTTATTCTGCTACTTACTCAAATTCAAACAGGCAGAATGAAATTTCAAATAATTCACTTCAATTTTCTGGTAACATAGAGTTAACACCAAAATGGAGTGTTGGACTTTCTTCTGGTTATGATTTTAAAAACAAAGGTATTACCTTTACCAACCTAAGTTTTGAAAGAGATTTAGATAGTTGGCGAATGAGTTTTAACTGGGTGCCATTTGGTAATAGCACTACTTATTACTTTTTTATTGGGATAAAGTCTTCTGTATTTCAAGACATTAAATACGACCAACGTAAAGTACCAGATCAACGTTTGTTTTAGCCCATCCCTAACCCTTTCAAAGGGGAAGGGGATTTATTACTGTTTTATAAAAATAATAAATATATACCTATGAAAAAAATTATAACTACTTCTAAAGCTCCAGCTCCTATTGGACCTTACAATCAAGCCGTATTCGTAAATGACATGTTATTCACCTCTGGTCAAATTGCATTTAACCCTGAAACAGGAAAATTGATTTTAGAGAATATTAGTATAGAGACCAAACAAGTTATGGAAAATCTTAAAGCCGTTTTAATTAAGGCTGAAATGACTTTTGAAAATGTAGTGAAAACTTCAATTTTTATTGCGGATATGAATGATTTTGGAGCTATAAATGAAATATATGGTTCTTATTTTAATGACAAGACAGCACCTGCACGAGAAACCGTACAAGTAGCATGTTTACCAAAAAATGTAAATGTAGAAATTTCTATGATTGCAGTTAAATAATCAACAGTTAATATCCTGAGTTCGACCTAAGGTTTTAAATTTTAGTTACTACTATGTTTCGTGTGATACTCTAACAGTCCTTCAATGGGTCTTTTCACAAAATTACCAACAGTGAAACCCATTTCCTTTGCTACTTCTTTGATTTCATCTTGAGATAAAAAAGCAATAGAACCTGCAAAATGAACAGGTGCCGTTTTTAATTCTTCTTTAAATTGAAAAATCATTGTTTTTGCGAATAGTCGAATTCCATCTTTAATTAAATCAGTAATATAGGTATCCTCTTTATGAAAAAACATAAACTCAGCAAAAGAAGCTAAATAAGCATTCGGGTTTGGCTTTTTATAGATATTAAACTTGATAAAATCAGTTTCCATATTGTAGCGTTCAGCAAAAGAAACCCTTAAATTCTCAGGCATTTGTTTAAAATAGTAATCTCTAATCAATTGTTTACCATAAAAATTACCACTAGCATCATCCATTAAAATATAACCCAAAGAATTTATACGTTGATGTATTTTTTCTCCATCAAAATAAGTACAATTAGAACCTGTTCCTAAAATACAAACAACTGCTGGCTCACCATCAGTAATGGTTGCGTATACCGCTGCCAATGTATCTTCTGCCACCTTAACTCTTGCATTCGGAAAATTTAATTTTAATACTTGCTTTAAGGCTTTTTTTGGTCCAACTGTACCGCAACCAGCTCCATAAAAAAAGATTTGCTCTACTTCACCTTTATGTAAGTTTAAAAAATCATTCTCATGAATTCTATCTAACAATTCATCAGGTGCTAAAATAGCAGGGTTTAATCCTTTTGTTCTTACTTTTTCAAACAATTGAACACCGTTCCTATCTACTGCAATCCAATCACACTTTGTAGAACCACCATCTGTAATAAAAATCATATCCTAATTTATTTAAGTCTGTAAAATTAAGGAACTGTTTCCATAAAAAAAATGATAAACAACATATAATTCTCAATTGTTAAAAACTAGTTAATAACTATATTCAAAAAAATTAAATTAGAAAGAATTACTTTATACATTTGCTTCAAGAGAAACATCCTTTCTCCCCCTGAATAAAAAGTCCTGAAAATATATTTTCAGGACTTTTTAGTTTTTTAGACCTTTTTTATATTGGTATTAGACACGTTTAAGCTAACTAATATTAGACCAAATAGCATTATTTTTACTCAATGCAACATAGGCTCTCTTAATATATTTATGTGCTTCTTTTTTTAAATTCGGGTCACTTTTTAAAACTTGAGTCGCAATATTTCTAGCTTGTTTTAAAATATGGGCATCTTTAATAATATCAGCTATCTTCAAATTCAAAATACCGCTTTGTTGAGTGCCCAACAGATCTCCAGGGCCTCTAAGCTTTAAATCAACCTCTGCAATTTCAAATCCGTCATTAGTTTTAACCATCGTTTCTAATCGTTTTTTAGAATTGCTAGTCAATTTAAAACTGGTCATTAAAATACAATAACTCTGCTCTGCTCCTCGCCCAACTCTACCTCTAAGTTGGTGTAATTGTGAAAGCCCAAATCGTTCAGCACTTTCAATAATCATAACACTCGCATTCGGAATATTTACACCTACTTCAATTACAGTTGTAGCCACCATAATTTGAGTCTCTCCTTTTAAGAACCGATCCATTTCAAAATCTTTATCGGCAGCTTTCATCTTACCATGAACAATACTAATTTGATACTGAGGTTTAGGAAATTCTCTAGTAATACTTTCATAGCCATCCATTAAATCTTTAAAATCAAGCTTTT
>JAJRPL010000386.1 GCA_024280815.1 Bacteroidota bacterium | reverse complement strand
GAATAAACAATAAATTTTAAAAGCTTCTCATTGAGAAGCTTTTTTATTACAGAATAGTTTTGAAGTTATTAGTGTACATATTTGTTTTATTTGTTGTACAAGTTTCTGCTCAAAAAGAAACTTATCAAGAAATAGCTTATAACCATCAAGAGATAGACATTCAGTTATTAGATGTAGATTTAGTAGAGCTTGTTCATACTGATGAGCCTAAAATTGCAATTATGATGCAAGATTATGCAGAAAATTCTACATATTTAATAATTGAAGAAAATACTAGAATTATTACAATTAAAGCTTCTATAGTAGCTCCTTTTCAGCAGCATGTTAAAACTGAAAAGTATTGTTATGTACAGCCTTTGTTTCCTACATTCAAAATAGCGATTCCTAAAGGATGTATTATTACTGTCAATTATAACAATGGAAATTTTACAGCTATAAATTTTGAAGGAAATCTTAATTTAAGTTTAGATACTGGCGATGTTGAAATTGAGTTTTTTAAAGGAAAAGTCAACACTGAATTACTATCAGGAAATATGAATGTAGCTATTGCAAATACAAGTGTTGATGTACAATCAAATAAAGGGAAAATAACAATAAATTTTCCAACAGTAAACTGGCAAAAATCACAAACTTCGTTAAAAGGATTGTTAGGTAATGATTTCAATACACTAAAGGTGTTGACAATCAATGCAAATATTGCATTAAACGCTATAACAACTCAATAATATTCTTATTTTTGCTCAACTTAAGATCGTTGTAAAACCTCTATGAGTAAAAAAGAACAACGCTCTTAACTTTAAAATTTAGAAGAACCTTAATGAAGAAGTCCATACTTATTATAGTTATAATATTGTTTTTAGATCAGTTTAGTAAAATATATTTAAAAACTCACTTTGTATTAGGTGAAGAAGTAAAGGTAATGGGTCTCGACTGGTTTCGTATTCACTTTTTAGAAAATTACGGAATGGCTTGGGGAACCGAGTTTGGAGGTGAAAACGGAAAATTATTTTTGACTTTTTTTAGATTGATAGCTATTGTAGGTATTGGGTATTGGTTACATTCTGCTATAAAATTGAATGGACATAAAATTTTAATTGTAGCCATTGCTTTTATTTTTGCAGGAGCTTTAGGTAATATTATTGATTCGGTTTTTTATGGAGCTTTCTTTAGTGATAGTCACGGACAGTTAGCTACATTTTTACCAGAAAACGGAGGGTATAGTTCTTACTTTCATGGTAAGGTAGTCGATTTGTTTTATTTTCCGATACTAGAAAATGCTGAATTGCCTTCTTGGATACCTGCTATCAATTTCAATTGGCCAGATTGGTTGCCTTTTTTAGGGGGTAAAAATTTCTCATTATTTACTGATAGACACTTCACCTTTTTTCAATATGTATTTAATGTAGCTGATGCTGCAATTACTGCAGGTGTAAGTTTACTGCTAATCTTCAATAAAAAAGTTTTTCCTAAAAAAGAAACCAACCAAGAAGAGAAAGACCATATTGTACCACCTGTGGTTGTACAGCATTATGAAAAGCCAAAATAGTAATATTTTACTACTTAGTAAGGTTGTAACACTTTTATCTAAATAGTTAGTCTACTTATCCCTCTTTTTTGGTATTATAATTGTAATCTTTACCTTGCAAATTCAAAATCATATCATGAAAATTTTTACTTTATTACTTGCTTTATTACTTACACTTTCACTTACATCTCAAAACACAACATATTGGCAACAACATGTTGACTATAAAATGGATATTGACATAAATGTGAAGACGTACCAATACGATGGTCTACAAGAATTGGTTTATACTAACAATTCACTCGACACCTTAAACGTTATTTTTTATCATTTATATTTTAATGCTTTTCAACCTGGTAGTGAAATGGACATTCGGTTGCAAAATATTAAAGATCCTGATCGTAGAATGGTCAATAATTTAGGTACAAAAGAAGCTCCTATTTATGAAAGTAGAATTGCAAAATTACAAGCCAATGAAATCGGATATCTAAAAGTAAATTCATTACAACAAGATAGTATAGATGTGAAATTTGAAACCATTGGCACTATATTAAAAGTACTATTAAACAAACCTATCTTGCCTGGTGAGAAAACTACTTTGTCTATGAATTTTAAAGGTCAAGTACCTGTACAGATAAGAAGATCAGGTAGAAATAACACAGAAGGTGTGGCGTTATCTATGACGCAATGGTATCCTAAATTGGTAGAATATGATTTTGAAGGTTGGCACGCCAATCAATATATTGCAAGAGAGTTTCATGGTGTTTGGGGAGATTTTGATGTGAAAATTACTATAGACAAAAATTATACTATTGGTGGCACAGGCTATTTACAAAACCCCTATGATATTGGTCATGGTTACGAGACAGAATTGACACGTAAGCAAAATAAAAAAATAAAAAAATCTAAAAAACTCACTTGGCATTTCAAAGCTCCTAATGTTCATGATTTTACTTGGGCTGCTGACCCAGATTATATTCACGATAAAGTAACCGCTGAAAATGATGTTATACTGCATTTCTTTTATAAAAATGATCCTAAACTAAAAGAAAATTGGAAAATTCTTCAAGAAAAAACCGCTGAATTTCTTTCGTTTTACAACAAAAACATCGGACAATATCCTTACAAACAATATTCTGTAATTCAAGGTGGTGATGGCGGTATGGAATATGCCATGTGTACATTGATTACAGGTGAAAGAAAATTAGGAAGCTTGATTGGTGTTACTGCTCATGAATTTGCACATACTTGGTTTCAATGTTTACTAGCTACCAATGAAACCAAACACGAATGGATGGATGAAGGCTTTACCTCATATATATCTGACCTTGCTATGAATGAAGTAATGAAAGAAGGAAACACTAACCCTTTTGAAGGTGCCTACAAGGGGTATTCTTATTTGGCAAATTCTGGAGTTGAAGAACCTCAATCTAACTATGCAGATAGGTTTAATTATAATTTCGCTTACGGTGCTTCTGCATACAATAAAGGCGAAGTGTTTTTAGCTCAACTAGGATACATTATTGGGCAAGATAATTTGGCTAACACATTAAAAAAATATTTCATTGATTTTGCTTTTAAACATCCTACACCAAATGACTTCATCAGAATAGCAGAAAAAATTTCTGGTTTGCAATTGCATTGGTATTTAACTGAATGGATACAAACCACAAATAAGATTGATTATGCTGTTTCAAACATTATAGATAAAAAAATTACGTTAAAGAAAATTGGAGCAATGCCAATGCCCATTGATTTAAAGGTGACATATATAGATGGAAGTACTGAATATTTTTACATTCCTTTACGGATGCTTTTAGGTTCTAAACCAACCTCAGCAACTGTAATTAATGATTGGTCTTGGACTAGCCCTACCTATTCTTTTACAACAAGCAAAACTGTAAAAACTGTAGAAATAGATTCAAAAAATTTAATGGCTGATATCAATCGAGATAATAACATTCTTAACATCAAATAATTAAAATGAAAATCT
>JAJRPL010000385.1 GCA_024280815.1 Bacteroidota bacterium | reverse complement strand
TGATGGCACCAAAGATGGAGGTTATTTAATGGCAAATTGGGCTATTTTTAAAGCCAAAGAACGCTTAACAGAAATGTCAAGAAAATATGGAGTTACTGTAATATTTTTTGATGGTCGTGGTGGACCACCTGCAAGAGGAGGTGGAAAAACACATCAATTTTATGCTTCGCTAGGTTCTACCATTGAAGATAAGCAAGTACAATTAACCATTCAAGGGCAAACCATAAGTTCAAATTTCGGAACCTTAGATTCATCTAGATATAATTTAGAGCAATTGATAAGTTCAGGGGTTCACAATCGATCTAAGAGTAATTTACCCTTGTCTAAAGTAGATAGACGCATAATCAATAAATTAGCTAATTTAAGTTATAAAGCATATTCCGATTTTAAAAACCATGAAATGTTTGTGCCGTATTTAGAACGGATGAGTACATTAAAATACTATTCTAAAGCAAACATTGGTAGCCGACCTTCAAAACGAGGAAAGTCTGATGCCTTAGTATTTGAAGATTTAAGAGCTATTCCTTTTGTAGGGTCTTGGAGTATGTTAAAACAAAATGTACCTGGATTTTATGGTGTGGGTACAGCCTTAAAATATTATGAAGATAAAAATCAATTTGATAAAGTAACTGCCTTATATCAAAATTCTAAATTCTTTAAAACATTGATTGAAAATAGTATGATGTCTTTATCAAAATCCTTTTTTGATTTGACAAAGTACATGTCAAAAAATGAAGAATTTGGAGCTTTTTGGAATATCATTCATAATGAATATAAATTAACCAAACGCTTGTTATTAAAACTTACTGGTTATAAAGTATTGATGGAAAACGAACCTACAGGAAAAGCTTCTATAGATATTAGAGAATCTATTGTGTTACCACTATTGACCATTCAACAATATGCACTTAAAAAAATTCAAGAGCTAGAAAAAGAAACTCCTAAAGATAAAGAGCAAATTGCTGTTTATGAAAAAATTGTAATGCGTTCTTTGTTTGGAAATATTAATGCGAGCAGAAATTCGGCTTAATTTTTTAGCTTAAAACCTGAGTTAGAACAGAGGTTTTAAGCTAATTTATTTTCAAGATTATTCATACATTTTTTTATAGTACTCTTTATAAGATCCTGAAGTGATATTATTCATCCATGCTTCATTTTCTAAATACCAATCTATGGTTTTTGACAACCCTTGCTCAAAAGTTACTGAAGGGTTCCAACCTAATTCATTACTCAATTTAGTAGCATCAATGGCATAACGTCTGTCATGCCCTGCCCTATCTTTAACATAGGTAATTAATTTTGCAGCTGTACCTTTTTCTTGGCCTAGTTTTTCATCCAGTTGCTCACATAAAAGGTGAATCAAATCGAGGTTGGTCCATTCATTAAATCCACCAATATTATAGGTCTCTTCATTTTTTCCTTTATGAAAAATAAGGTCGATTGCTGTGGCATGATCTTCTACAAAAAGCCAATCTCTTGTATATTGACCATCACCATAAACAGGTAAACTCTTACTTGTCTTTATATTATTGATAAATAACGGAATTAACTTTTCAGGAAATTGATTGGCTCCATAATTATTAGAACAATTGCTAATCACAAACGGTAAACCATACGTATTGCCATAAGCTCTAACAATATGGTCAGACGATGCTTTTGATGCTGCATAAGGCGATTGCGGATCATAAGAGGTAGTTTCAGTAAACAGACCAGTTTTTCCTAACGAGCCGTAAACCTCATCCGTAGAAACGTGATAAAACAATTTATCTTCATAATTATCTTGCCAAATTGCACGAAAAGCATTTAATAAATTTGCTGTACCCAACATGTTCGTTTCAATAAAATCATTTGGGTTGGTAATTGATCTATCCACATGACTTTCTGCCGCTAAATGAATAACTGCATCAAATTGATGCTTTTTAAATAAAGCATTGATAAAATCAATATCCTTTATATTTCCTTTTACAAAAGTGTAATTAGAAGCTTCTGAAATATCAGTAATATTTTCAAGATTACCTGCATAAGTCAATGCATCTAAATTGTAAATATGGTAATTTGGATAATTGTTTACAAATAATCGTACCACATGCGACCCAATAAAACCAGCTCCTCCAGTAATTAATATGTTTTTCATTTCTTTTTTTTCTTTTCCGCTAATGCGGTATTTTTTATAATGTTTGTTGCCATTTCCAAGCAGAAGCTAAAGCTTCTTCTAAACTGATAGTTGCTTTCCATTCTAGCTCATTTTGAGCAAAGGATGTATCAGCATATGCTTCAATAATATCACCTTCACGGCGGTCTACTATTCTATATTTCAATTTTGTTTGTGTTGCCTTTTCAAATGCTTTAATCACATCTAACACGGAACTTCCTTTACCTGTACCGATGTTAAACACTTCAAAAGGTAATTTATTATTTTTATTCAACAATCTTTTCATGGCAACAGTATGTGCTTTTGCCAAATCAACCACGTGAATATAATCTCGTATTGCTGTACCATCTGAGGTTGGATAGTCGCCACCAAAAACAGAAAGTTCAGCTCTGATACCTGCTGCAGTTTGCGTTACAAAAGGAATTAAGTTTTGAGGTACGCCAATAGGCAACTCTCCTATTTTAGCTGTTTCATGAGCTCCAATCGGATTGAAATATCGTAAGGCAATCGCATTCAAATCTGAAACTTTACAG
>JAJRPL010000384.1 GCA_024280815.1 Bacteroidota bacterium | reverse complement strand
AATCCTGTTGAATTTAAAGGCGATTACTGTTTGGTTTCTGTAGGAAGAAAACCTTATACTGACGGACTCGCCTTAGACAAAGCAGGTGTAACTGTTTCTGATAGAGGTCAAATTGAGGTAAATGACCATCTACAAACTAATGTTTCAAATATTTATGCTATTGGCGATGTAATTAAAGGTGCAATGTTGGCTCATAAAGCTGAAGAAGAAGGTGTTTTTGTTGCTGAAACATTGGCAGGACAAAAACCTCATATCGATTATAATTTGATTCCTGGTGTAGTGTACACTTGGCCTGAAGTTGCTGCTGTTGGTAAAACGGAAGAGCAATTAAAAGAAGCTGGTGTTGATTATAAAAGTGGTAAATTCTTAATGCGTGCCTTAGGCAGATCAAGAGCTAGTGGCGATATTGACGGTTTTGTAAAAATATTAGCCGATGCAAAAACAGATGAAGTTTTAGGTGTGCATATGTGCGGTGCTCGTGTAGCCGATTTAATTGCTGAAGCTGTAGTTGCTATGGAATTTAGAGCCTCAGCTGAAGATATCGCAAGGATAAGTCATGCACATCCAACCTACGCCGAAGCGGTAAAAGAAGCGGCATTAGCTGCAACGGACAATAGGTCAATACATAGTTAAAATGAAAATTCTCAATTTAATTTTTATCTTTATTTTGATGGTATCCTTAAACGGATATACTCAAGAAGACTCTAATTATGAAACTTCTAAAAAAGAAATTACCAGCCTAATGCTACAACAAGCTCAAGATTGGTCTGATGGAAATATTGAAGCTTTTATGGAAGGTTATATTAAGTCTGATAGTTTGAAGTTTATCGGTCGTAACGGTATTACCTATGGATGGAAAAACACCTTAAAAAACTATAAAAAAGGATACCCTACAAAAGAGCATATAGGCACATTAACTTTTAATTTATTAGAATTTGACCAATTGGCTAATGATGTTTTTTTAGTGATTGGTGAATATCATTTAAAAAGAAAAGTTGGTGATGCTGATGGTTTATTTTCAATCATTTTAAAACGTATTGATGGAGAATGGAAAATTATTGCAGATCATTCTTCTTAATTTAAATGTCATTCAGACCTCGACAAAGGAGAGGGAAGAATCTCAGAGGTTCCTCAATCGTACCTCTTTCGGAATGACAATTCAAACAAAATTTTAACATTGAGAACCTCCAAAAAAATAACACTAAAAAACACTGCTAAATTTAAGCAGCAGTTGTTATTTTGGGGACAACAATTTGATCATATTTCTTGGCTAGACAGTAACAACTATCCGCGTAAACATAGTAATTTCGATACTGTTTTAGCTATCGGATCTCATAGCTCTTTAATCTGTAATTATAACAATGCATTTACTAATTTAAAACATTATAAAAACATAACTAAAGATTATCTTTTCGGCTATTTAAGTTACGATTTAAAAAATGACACTGAAAACTTAACCTCTAACAACCTTGACGGATTAAGCTTTACTGACCTATTCTTTTTTCAACCAAAAAAACTATTTTTCATAAAGAATAATGAGTTAGAAATTCAATATTTGGATGTTTATGTAGATGAAATGGAAACAGATTTAGATAACATCTACAATCAAGATAAGTTAAATACTCCCAATAGTTCAGGACAGCATAACGTTAAAATTCATAAACGAATTACTAAAAAACAATACCTAGAACAGCTAGAAATCATCTTAAAACATATTCGTAGAGGCGATATTTATGAACTAAATTTCTGTCAAGAATTTTATGCTGAAAATGCTAATATTGATCCTTTAGAAGTATATCAACACCTTAATGAAATTTCAAGACCGCCTTTGGCAAGTTTTTTAAAAATTAATGACAAGTATTTACTATCTGCTTCTCCTGAACGTTTTGTGAAAAAAGAAGGAAACAAAATTATCTCACAACCCATTAAAGGAACTGCAAAACGTTTAACCAACAAAGCTGCTGACAAGAAACTAGCTTTGGCGTTGGTCAAAGATGAAAAAGAACGTTCTGAAAACATTATGATTGTAGATTTGGTACGAAATGACCTCTCAAAAACCGCTATTAAAGGTTCTGTTACGGTAGAAGAATTATGCAAACTTTATTCGTTTGAACAAGTGCATCAATTAATTTCAACGGTTACTTCTTTAATTGACAAAAGCATTGATAGTATTGATGTAATAAAAAGCTTGTTCCCTATGGGAAGTATGACAGGTGCACCAAAATTATCAGCCATGAAAATCATTGAAGCTACAGAAACCACAAAAAGAGGCTTGTATTCTGGAGCTGTAGGTTATTTCACACCTGAAGATGATTTCGATTTCAATGTGGTTATCAGAAGTATTCTCTATAATAAAACTAAGCAGTATTTATCCTATTCTGTTGGTGGTGCAATTACTGTAAAATCAAATCCTGAAAAAGAATACCAAGAGTGTTTATTAAAAGCTATTGCTATGAAAAAGGCGTTAAAAATTTAATATTCTATAATCCCCAAAAAACAATGGCATCATTTTCTATTTCCTCAAAATAGACAGTCGAAATATCAGTACTGTACATAATAAATTCTTGAAATAAAGTAGTAGAATGATTCCAAGCCTGATTCCCATTTGCCCAACCAATTGTAAAATTATCATTGATAGTACATCGTCCAGTTGTATGTACTCCATTTATTTTTTGAACACCGTTTAATCTAGCAATTACATGGGTGTTAGTTTTCATAAACGTATATTGTTTCCAAACACCAACATTAACTCCATTAGAAAAATTTCTTGGGTTATTACAGCAAATACCTGGATCAAAATACAGGTTATTGTTGCTCCAATTCACATGTGAAGACCATCGATTAGCTTCTCTTAACACTCCAAAAGTGTGCTGTTGTTTTGTAGTTGCAGAAGCGACCATCAATACAGTTCCATTAACTCCTGCATTAGTTACTACTTGTATACTCGTTTGTACTTCTAAATGGTCATTTGAGCCATCACCTTGAAAATAAGGGTTAGCAACTGGGTAAAATCTTGGTTGCTTATTTTGAGTTGGCTGAATTGCATTTCTACCTAAGCCACTCTGGTCATACCAAATAACAACGTACACATTGGCACTATTTCTCCATGTATTAATAGCATCGACATCTACAATATCATCATCAGTATGATAAAAATCTAATTCTGCATTATCACTAGCTCTACGTAATTTCACCAATGGGCCATCATAGTCAGATTCTAATATTCTAAAAGAGAATGCAAAACTAATATCATCTAGCTTCTCATCAAGAATATGAGATGGTTTAAGGGTTGGAAAATGATTGTACTGAGCAATTTGACCCACACATAAAAATGACGATAATAAAAAAAGGATTAAAAGCTTTCTCATTTTCTCAAGTCTCCAGTAACATAAAAAACATTTGTACCTGTACAAATAACACCAACACCTGCGTCTAACCCAGCAGTTTTAAAACGCTGTAGTCTATTCTTTACCGTAGTTCCACTTCCTACAATTGTCACTTCACCGTTTCCTATTTGATATACACTAACATTAAAACCTATGGGCAGCCCACTAGGAATTGTCAATGTGGTAGCTGATAAGCTATTTATTGTTAACACTTTTCCGTTATCAAGAGGTATTAGTGTGTAATTACCTGTTAATGCTTTAATGGTAGGTTTAACAACAACAATTTCTAACCAATCTGTTCCATCATATTGATAAATACGTTTTTGTTCTGTGTTATATACAACACTTCCTGTTATTGGGTTTGTAATGCTATTCATTTCTGAATTAGATACATTATGAATTTGAATTAATTGATTCGCTTCTGGAATTTGAGAAAATCCGAAGACAGACCAAAATAGCAGACTTAAAAATAAAAAAGTTTTTTTCATGGGAATATTGCTTATTAATTTATTTCTTTTTTTCTTCAAACACTTTCACAATTACAGTCAATTCTTCATCAGATAATGTAGATGATTTTTTTAATATCTCTGTAAATTCAGCGACTTCTTCTTTAGTTACTGGGCAACCTATATTTTGACCTTTTGCATTATTTGAATCGGCTAGCTTTTTACCATAAGCATCAAATATAAGAAAAAATGGTAGTCCCGCTTTTTCTGCATTATGTTTTTT
>JAJRPL010000383.1 GCA_024280815.1 Bacteroidota bacterium | reverse complement strand
GGATACTGATAGAATAGCAGAGATAGATTTAATTTTAATAAAAATGGCATTGGTAGAATTTGTTCATTTCCCATCAATACCAACAAGAGTTACTATTAATGAATACCTTGAAATTGCTAAAGATTATTCAACGGCAAAGAGTAGTTTCTTTATCAATGGTGTGTTAGATAAATTATTAAAGGACTACACAACATCTAAGAAAATTAAAAAGATAGGAAGAGGGTTACTTTAAATTTTAATAATAAAATATAATTTTTATGAATACTAAAATATTTGGGATTGTAGTTTTAACTGTTTTTATGATTGTTTCTTGTAAAAAAGAAAATACAGTAAGTAAAATAAAACAAGAAAATATAGAAATTGCAAAACAACGCGATTACAAAATTAGTGCAGGTGCTGCAGCAATTTCTTTTTCTAAAAGTGAACATGATTTCGGTGTAATCGATGAAGGCGAAATTGTAGAAACTACTTTTGAGTTTAAAAACACAGGCAAAACTGATTTAATTATTAGTAATGCTAAGAGTACTTGCGGTTGTACAGTGCCAGAATGGCCAAAAGAACCGATACCTGTTGGCGGTTCAGGTGAAATTACAGTAAAGTTCAACACAACAAACAAGCCTAATAAGCAATCAAAAGTAATAACACTAACAACAAATACAGCAAAAGGAAGTGAATCTGTAGTTATTAAAGCAAATGTAACTCCTAAAGCAAAAAAATAAGTTAAATAATAAATGAACTTAATACACAATTAAAATAATTATATATGATGTTTACAGCAATAGTTTTACAAACCGGAGGAGGAATGGGTAATCTTTTTTTAATACCTGCAATGTTATTGGTATTTTATTTCTTTATGATAAGACCACAAATGCAACGACAAAAAAAAGAAAAGAAGTTTCAGGCTGAAATTAAAAAAGGCACAAAAGTAATTACTACTAGTGGCATTCATGGTAAAATAGTTGATATGACTGATGATGCTTGTGTGATAGAAACTGGTGCAGGTAAAATTAAATTTGAGCGTTCTGCAATTTCTATGGAGCTAAGCAAGAAATATTTAAGTACAACACCAAAAAAATAACTTCCAGAAATCTAAAATTAAGGTGAGTTTTATAAATGATGAAACTCACTTTTTTTGTTTATATTTATCCAATAATGGTAAAGAATAATAATAAAAAAGGTAAAGTTAAAAGTGCAAAAAGCACTAAAATGATTATCATTTTTTTAGGGGTATCTTTTTTGTTTTGGATTTTAATTAAATTTTCAAAACAATATACAGATACCATATCCTTTAAAGTTGAATATTTTAATTTACCACAAGATAAAATGTTACAAAAAGAGCCTATAAAAGTAGTAGATGTAACATTAAAGACCTTTGGCTTTGATTTGATAAAGTACCATTTTTTCAAAAGAGAATTAAAAGTTGATTTACAATATGTTAAACGAAAAAACGACAATATTTACTACCAACTTTCAGATGACTTATTATCTCAAATTACTACACAGTTAACCTCAGATGTTGAGGT
The DNA here is from genome assembly GCA_024280815.1 of Bacteroidota bacterium. GTDB lineage: Bacteria > Bacteroidota > Bacteroidia > Flavobacteriales > Flavobacteriaceae > Aureibaculum. Next base: position 3,407 of record JAJRPL010000383.1, on the reverse strand, counting down.
GTTTGCAGTAAAACCAGACACATTGTTTTACAATATAGGTTTAAGTACAACAAAAAAAGTGAAAATAGTACCAACTATTGATATTCAATACCAATCTGGTTATAATCTATTTGGTAGCTTAAAAGTTGAACCTAGTGAAGTTTCAATTTCTGGACCAAAAAATTTAATAGATTCAATTGTCCAAGTTGAATCAAAAAAAAGAGAGTTAACAGCTGTAAATTCATCTTTTGAAATTAAAATGCCTTTATTAACTTTAGATAAATCATCTAAAGTTAATTATAGTGTCCAAGAAGTAACAATTAGTGGGCTAGTTGAGAAATTTACTGAGGCTAAATTTATGCTACCTTTTAAAGTTGATAATTTACCTGAAAAATATAAAATCAGTACTTTTCCTAAACAGGTAGAAATTGTTTTTCAAGTAGGCTTGTCAGATTATAATAAGATTGATAAAAATGATTTTATAGTTAGTTGTGATTATAAAAGATCTGTAAATGACGAACTTAATTATTTAATACCTAAAGTAATTTTAAAACCTTCATTTGTCTCTGAAGTAAAAATTTTTCCCAGTCAAATAGAATATTTAATTAAAGAATGATTACAGTTGGACTTACCGGAGGGATAGGTAGTGGAAAATCTACTATAGCTGATTTTTTTAATGAATTAGGTGTGCCTGTTTATGTGGCTGACATTGAAGCAAAAAAGTTGATGAATACCTCAAAAAGTATTCAAAAACAAATGATAGCAGAGTTTGGTGTCGAAGCTTATGGAGACGATAATCAATTAAATAGAGCATTTTTAGCAACTATCGTGTTTAATGATAAAAATAAATTAGCAGCTATTAATAATATCGTGCATCCTAAATTAGCGAAGCATTTTTCAAAGTGGCTCAAAAAACAGAAAGCACCATATGCTATTCAAGAAAATGCTATTATTTTTGAAAACAATACCGCTGAAAAGTTTGATTATATTATTACTGTTACAGCTCCCGTTGAACAAAGAATTAAAAGAGTAATTAAAAGAGACTCATCAACAAAGGCAGAAGTTATTGCTAGAATGAAAAACCAATGGGACGAAACTAAAAAGAATAAACTAGCAGATTTTGTCATTCATAATATCAACTTGTCAGACACAAAAAAACAAGTAAAATTCATACACAAAAAAATAGTAAAGCTAATAATTGATAAAAAAGCTCTTAAATAATTGTTAAATAGCAATTATTTAAGTTAATATTAGTTAAATAAATAATAATACACAATAAGTTAAGTTAATTTTGTTAGAATGAGTAAACGCATTTTTGTACTCTTAATTATTTTAATGAGTATTGCATTGATAGGTATTATCGCAGTACAGGTTTATTGGATAAACAGCTCAATTGATATTAGAGAAAAACAGTTTACTAATGATGTGAAATTTGCATTGGCAAATGTGTCTGAAAATATTCAAGAAAGAGAGATTAATGAATATTATAAAAAATACAAGCCAATAATAGATAGTGCTTCTCAGAGAACAAGTACAAGAAAAAAAGATTTTTATTTTCAACAAATAGACACCGTTAACAATGAAATATTTTCATTCAGGCAAAGCATCTTAGAAAATAATTATAAATCTTCAATTCCGTTATTTGAGAATGATTCTTTGACATTTAAAACTTTTTTTGGGGAAAAAGAAAAAGAGATTAAGAAGATTAATGTATATCTTGATGATTTTAATAATATCACGCCAGAAGAAAGAATTTATGAGGTAGGTAAGTTAAGTAAGTTAGAGGCTATTAATTACGAAAATTTCTTTAAAGAGATTGCTCCAAGGCAACCGATATATAACCGAATAAATACAACAGAAATTTCATTAAATTTAGATAATGAATTAAGAGAAAGAGGTATAGATATTAATTTTGAATTTGGTGTTTTTGGTGATGGATTAGCCACTAAGGTAAAATCGTTGAAGTTTAAAAAAATAAATAAAAAAAGTTATTCGGTGCCTTTATTTATTGATAATGATGGGTATAGTGATTATGAGTTGTATGTAAATTTCCCTAAAAAGGATGAATATATATTGGCTTCAATGTCTAATATTTTAATTTTAGGAGCTGTTTTTATTTTCATTATTATTTTAGCTTTTGCAAGTGCATTATATCAATTAATTAAACAAAAACAAATATCTGAAATCAAAACAGATTTTATTAATAATATGACTCATGAGTTTAAAACACCTATAGCTACTATAAATTTAGCGTTAGATGCGATAAAGAACCCAAAGATTATCAATGATAATGATAAGGTCTTACGTTATGTTAAAATGATTAGAGAAGAGAATAAAAGAATGCATGGTCAGGTTGAAAATGTGTTGCGAATTTCTAGATTAGAAAAAAATCAGTTAGATATATCGAAAGGAGTTGCAGATTTACACGACATAGTACATGAAGCAATTAATCACGTTAATTTAATTGTAAAAGATAATCACGGTAGAATAAATTTACATTTAGAAGCTTTACAAAGCGAAGTTATGATAAATGATTTTCATTTTACTAATGTGATTGTAAATATTTTAGACAATGCATTGAAATATACAAATGAAGCACCAAAGATTGATATTTATACTGAGAATGCAGGAAATTATATCGTTCTACATATAAAAGATCAAGGAATTGGAATGAATAAAAATGTTCAAAAACATGTTTTTGATAAATTTTATAGAGAACAAAAAGTAAATATTCACGACGTTAAAGGGCACGGTCTAGGCTTGTCTTATGTTAAAAAAATAGTAGAATATCACCATGGTAATGTTTATGTAGAGAGTGAAAAAGGAAAAGGAAGTACGTTTACAATAAAATTACCTTTAATATAATAATTTATAATTATGGCAAATAGAAAAATATTATTAGTAGAAGATGATCCTAATTTCGGAACTGTACTGAAAGATTATTTAATGTTAAATGACTATTCAGTCACTCTTGCTAAAGATGGCTTAGAGGGATTAATTATGTTTAAAAATGACGATTTTGATCTTTGTATTTTAGATGTTATGATGCCTAGAAAAGATGGTTTTTCATTAGCAAAAGATATTAGAGCTACCAATACTGATGTGCCTATAGTTTTTTTAACAGCAAAAACTATGAAAGAAGATGTGTTGAAAGGTTATGAAGCTGGTGCTGATGATTATTTAAACAAACCTTTCGATTCTGAAGTTTTATTGCATAAAATAAAGGCAATATTACAACGGAAAGCTGTAGATATGAATGCCGAAGATGAAAAACATGAGTTTCAAATTGGTAAATTTTTCTTAAACTCAAAATTAAGACAATTATCTTTTGATGGAGGAGAAATTCGTAAGCTTTCACCTAAAGAAAATAAATTATTAAAAATGTTAGCCACGCACTTGAATGATTTAATGCCAAGAGAGTTAGCTTT
>JAJRPL010000382.1 GCA_024280815.1 Bacteroidota bacterium | reverse complement strand
ATGTAAAAAACATAATGTATTGTTTGTTGCTGATGAAGTGCAAACGGGTATTGCACGTACAGGTAAATTATTAGCTGTAAATCATTTTGGTATTAAACCCGATGTTCTAATCCTCGGTAAAGCCATTTCAGGAGGTGTTTTGCCAGTTTCTGCGGTATTGGCTGATGATGCTATGATGGAAGTTATTACTCCGGGTACTCATGGTTCTACTTTTGGAGGAAATCCGTTATCATCAACTGTAGCTATTGCTGCATTAGAAATTGTAGAAGAAGAAGGATTAGCAGCGAATGCAGAACGTTTAGGAAAACTCTTTAGAAAAGGAATGCAAGAGTTAATTAAACAAACAGGTATAGTGAAGTTAGTTAGGGGTAAAGGATTGTTAAATGCTATTGTAATTGATGATACAGAAGAAAGTACTACTGCTTGGGATATCTGCATGGCTTTAAAAGAAAAAGGCTTGCTAGCAAAACCAACTCATGGTAATATTATTCGCTTTGCACCGCCATTGGTTATGACAGAAGAACAATTACAAGATTGTATTACTATCATTAGTTCTACCATATTAAACTTTAAAAAATAAATACTATTTACCTTTAATTTTTAGTCAATATTTTGTACTTTTACTAGGGTTTTTAGATGCTTTTATGAGTGTTTTACCTTGAAATTAAATTAGATTATTTATGAATGAAAATGTTGACACAAAAATTACCAAAGAAGAGTTTGAAACGATTACTTCTAAAGAAGAATTGTTAGATATAATTCAAAAGAAAGGCAAGAATATAGATAAAGTACTTGAGAAATTAAAGTATGAAGATGAGTTGAAAAAACTTCAAATAGAATTGGTTAAGCTTCAAAAATGGGTTTATACTGAAAACAAACGTGTTGTAATTATTTTTGAAGGAAGAGATGCTGCTGGTAAAGGAGGTAATATTAGGCGATTTTCAGAGCATTTAAATCCAAGATCAATAAATTTAGTTGCATTGACTAAACCTACAGAAGTAGAACAAGGACAGTGGTATTTTCAACGGTATATTAAAGAACTATCAAACCCAGGTGAAATTGTATTTTTTGATAGAAGTTGGTATAATAGAGCGGTAGTTGAACCTGTAATGGGTTTCTGTACTGATGAGCAGTACAATCGATTTATGGTACAGGTACCTGAGTTTGAGCACATGTTATATGAAGATGGAGTTAAAATTATTAAATTTTGGTTCTCAATCTCTAAAGATGAACAAAAAGCTCGGTTTGATGCAAGGCTGAAAACACCATTAAAAAGGTGGAAATTTAGTCCAGTAGATCAAAAAGGGCAAGAGTTATGGGATAAATATACTTTTTATAAAGAGCAAATGTTTAGTAAAACTCATACTGCTTATTGCCCGTGGATTACTGTAAAAGCAAATAATAAAAAAGTGGCTAGATTAGAAACAATGCGTTATGTATTGTCTCAGTTTGATTACCCTGATAAAGATAAAGCCTTGACAACATTATTACCAGATCCGAATATTATTATGAGATATTTTAGATCTGCTCACCAATTAGATTAAATGTATGGAAAAGATTAATTATTTAGATATAGATATTAAAAAATTAAATTCTAATAAGGCGTTACATTTTTTGTTAGGTCAAGATGTTTATGCTCCATCAAAAGCATTACGTTATTTAGACTATATAAAAAAGTTAGAGAAGTTACAAGTTGAACTGGTTAGACTTCAAACATGGGTAATGAATGAAAATGAACGCGTTATTATTCTCTTTGAAGGGAGAGATGCAGCAGGTAAAGGCGGAGCAATACGTAGAATGACTGAAAGAATCAATCAGCGTAATTATAGGATTGTAGCGTTGCCAAAACCAAATGATGAAGAAAAATCACAGTGGTATTTTCAACGTTACATCAATCAATTCCCTAATGCAGGTGAAATTGTTTTTTTTGATAGAAGTTGGTACAATAGAGCTGTTGTAGAACCAGTAAACGGATTTTGTACTGATAAAGAATATGATATATTTATGAATCAGGTGAATGATTTTGAAAGGATGATTACTGAATCAGGAATCAGATTGGTGAAAATTTACATGTCTATTTCAAAAACAGAACAAGCTAAGCGTTTTAAAGAGATTAAAAACGACCCATTAAAACAATGGAAGATGACACCTGTTGATGAAAAAGCTCAAGAATTGTGGGATATGTATACTAAATACAAACGTTTAATGTTTGAAAACACAAAAAAAGAAGGAGCTATCCCTTTTAAGGTAATCAAAGCAAATAGAAAAACATCTACTCGAGTTGGTGTTATTCAACATTTTTTAGATGCCATACCTTATGATAAGAATTTAAAAGTATAAATTGGTATAACTCTAGATATTATAAAAAAACCAAAAGCTAGCTTTTGGTTTTTTTGTATTTAGGATCATTGTTGTCCGATAAAAAAAGCATCAATAATTGATGCTTTTTTCGTATAGTTGTTTTTACTTCCACATAAAACACAACCATGAGCAAAAGTACATTTTTTTTCGGACAGCCTATTTTCAGTCAGATGATAAATTTATT
>JAJRPL010000381.1 GCA_024280815.1 Bacteroidota bacterium | reverse complement strand
TGGTAAAACAGGTCGTTATAATGCTGCGGGGAAAACATCAATTTGGGATAAAAAAGGAGAGCTTTTAATACAATTAAATACGAATGAAGAAGGAATAGTAATACTTGATACAACTTCTAATAAAACATTTTTAAAATATTTATAATATGGCATCATGTAACACCAATAAAAAAGAAACAACTTCATGTAATATAACTGATGAAGGTTGTAAAACAAGTAATGCTAAAGAGCATTTAGGTGAGTATTGGTGCTCAATGTACACTGACGTAGATATTACTAAATTAGGTTGGTACGAAAAAGAAGCTACACCTAGTCTAGCATTGATAAAAAATACCAAACTAGCTAAAGATGCTAAACAATTTCATGCGGGTGCAGGTTCAACCACTTTGATTGATAGTTTAGTTGATGAGGGGTATACAAATTTAATTGTCAATGATATTAGCAGTTGTGCTTTAAATAAAATCAAACATAGAATAAGGGATGAGCAAGTTGCTGTAGAATGGGTAGTTGATGATTTAGTAAATCCTACCAAATTAGAAAATATGTCAAAAGTCGATTTATGGAATGATAGAGCGGTGCTTCATTTTTTTACGGAAGAGAAAGATCAAGACGCTTATTTTAAGTTACTGAATGAGAAAGTCAAGAATAATGGCTTTGTAATTCTTTCTGTTTTTAATCTAAATGGAGCGACAAAGTGTAGTGGGTTAGCTGTGAAACGATATAATGTAGCTATGTTGCAAGAAAAATTAGGAGATGAATATAGGTTATTAGAAAGTTTTAATCATAGCTACCTCATGCCTAATGGTGAAAAGAGACCTTATGTGTATGCCTTGTTTGAAAGAATAGTTTAATTTTTTTTGAACTAAACTAAAAATTTAATACCCTAAATTTGTTGACTAACATATAATACATGAACTCAATCCCTTTTTATAAAACTGGTTATTTTTCTAAAATTAGTTGTGATTATTTAGAACAAAATGATAAAATTGCTCCTTTTTATAATAATTACCCTAACCTATCAGGATTTAAAAAACAGCTAGAAGAAAAAAGCAAGTCACCGTTGGTTTCAAAGTCACAACGAAAAGTTCTTGTTGAAACTTTAAATAAGCAATATAAGCACCTGAATGTTTCACCCCAAACAGCTTCAAATATTGAATCGCTTTTAAGTGAAAATACATTTACAATTACGACCGGTCATCAACTAAATTTATTTACAGGTCCGCTATATTTTTTGTATAAAATTGTGTCTGTTTTAAACTTAGTTAAGCAACTTAAAAATGAATTTTCAGACCATAATTTTGTCCCAATTTATTGGATGGCAACCGAAGATCATGATTTTAAAGAGATTAATTTCTTTAATTTCAACGAAAAAAAAATAGAATGGAGTACTGAAAGTAACACTGCAGTTGGAAGATTGTTAACGACTGGTTTAGATAAAGTTGCAGATGAATTTTCAAAATTTTTAGACACGTCTAAAAATTCAAAACACCTCATTGAGCTATTTAAAAAAGCATATATTGAACATAAAACTCTAACAAGTGCTACTCGATATTTAGTCAATGAACTATTCGGTGAATATGGCTTGGTCATTTTAGATGGTGATGCTAAATTATTAAAAAAACAATTCGCTCCTTTTGTTGAAAATGAGTTGAATAATCAGATAAGTTTTAAGCAAGTTTCAAAGACAATTTTGCACCTTAAAAAGGAGTATAAAATTCAAGTCAATCCTCGTGAGATAAATTTATTTTATTTAACCGATGAATTGCGTGAACGTATTATTTTTGAAGATGGATTTTACAAGGTTGTAAATACAAATATTTCTTGGAGTAAAAGTGAAATACTAAAAGAAGTCTATGACTTCCCAGAGCGATTTAGCCCGAATGTAATTCTACGTCCTTTATATCAAGAAGTTATTTTACCAAATTTGTGTTATGTTGGCGGAGGTGGTGAATTGGCATATTGGTTTGAGTTGAAAAGCTATTTTGAAGCAGTAAAAGTGCCTTTTCCGATATTATTATTACGTAATTCTGTAGTTTTAGTTTCTGAAAAACAATCTGCTAAGGCTAAAAAACTAAATATTACTATTGAAGACTTGTTTTTGAAACAACATGTATTAGTTAACAAAGTAATTAAAGAGGTATCTGAGATTAAGATTGATTTTTCAGAGCAAAAAAAACAGTTAGAGAAACAATTTAAAGATTTAGAAAAATTAGCAAAACAAACTGACAAATCCTTTATAGGTGCAGTAAAAGCACAAGAAACGAAACAATTAAAAGGTCTAGATAAATTAGAAAAAAGATTATTGAAGGCTCAGAAAAGAAAGCTGAAAGATGTTGTTAATCGATTAACTGACTTACAAGATCAATTATTTCCAAATCAAAGTTTAGAAGAGAGGCAACGTAATTTTTCAGAAATTTATGAGAAACATGGAGCTGCTTTAATTCCTAAGCTAATAAACACACTTGATCCTTTAAAAATGGAATTTAATTGTATATCTATTTAATATGAGAAAGAAAATTTTATCCATCCAGTTTGTTGTGTTAAGTTTATTGTTGTTCTCAATTTTTATCTCAAACTATGTAATTGAAAATTATGCATCCGACAAGGTGTTTAATGATGTGAACACTATAAAAAAGAATAAAGTTGGTTTACTGCTTGGTACTTCAAAGTTACTAGTAAGTGGTAGAATAAATCCATATTATAAATTTAGGGTAGATGCTGCAGTTGCTTTATATAAAGCTGGCAAAATTGACTTTATATTGGTAAGTGGCGATAATAGTACTGTTGATAATGATGAGCCAACCGATTTTAAAAATGATTTAATTAAAAATGGTGTTCCGGCAGAAAAAATATTTTTAGATTATGCAGGGTTTAGAACTTTAGATTCTGTGGTAAGAGCTAAAGAAATTTTTGGTCAAGAGTCAATTACTGTCATTTCTCAGAAATTTCATAATGAAAGAGCAATTTATTTGGCTAAAATATATGGTGTTTCTGCAGTAGGTTTTAATGCGAAAGATGTTTCAGGACGTTATGGTTTAAAAGTAAAGCTTCGTGAGTATTTGGCAAGAACAAAGGTATTTGTTGATTTAGTTTTTGGTGTAACTCCTAAGTTTTTAGGTGATAAAGTTGAAATTAAATAGTTTTATAGTAGCCCACAAATGTGTAGAGCTTTTGTATAAGCATCTGCTCTAAAATAAGTATTGTAGTTGTGTAGGTCAGATGGTGCAATCCAATGTAATTCATCAAACTCATCATCTTGTGGACTTAGGATCATTTTATCGTTGAATTGAATTTTTACAATGTTTAATTCTTGGCTTAAGAAAATATATTGATCTTCATCAGGATAGGTGTAACTTACCTTTTCAATATAACTTTGAAGAATATCATTGTCGGTAATATCAAGGTCTAATTCTTCTTTCAATTCACGTTTAATTCCGCTAATAAAATCTTCATCAGCTTCTAAACCACCTTGAGGGAATTTATAGCCACCATCTCTAGGTGAAGATCCTATTAAAATTTTACCATTATTATTGACAATAACTGCCATTACGGCCTTTCTAACTTTTTGTTTCATTGAATATTACTAAAAAATACTGCAATTTAACTAGAAAAGATATTTTTTACTTTCTTTTGGTAATAAATTTCAGGTTTTTCTGTATGTACTTTAGTAAGTTTCACAACATCATCAATTAGTGAATTGATAGCGAAAGTGAGTTTTTGCTGTATTGAGAAGGCATCTTCGGTCAATAAGTAAGTATTTACTAAAAAAGGGAAATAGTTATTTAAACCTTTTAAATAACTAGGGTTTAATAAATTATCATTAAGGACAACCTCATTATTTATCTTTGTGTATACCTTGAATTTGGCAGCATTTATTGAAGACATATGTACTAAATCGCAAAATAAATTTACCTTATGATTGAAATTGAATTTACCTAAATCAGTAAGAGAGTTGATTATTTTTATCTCTTTTTCGCCTAATTTATTAATAAAAAAAGTAGAGATCATTTTGTCAATGAGCTCTGTAGATATTACAACTTGTTTTTCTAATTTGGTAATCATATGCACAGCGATTTATGAGTAAAAAATACTCAGATTAATATAGATTATAGAAAATAGTTGATAGAGAAAAAGCAAGTAATTTGCCTTATTTTACTCAAATATAGTACTTATATAGATATGAAATTAATTAAATTAATGATTTACAGGATTTTACCAGTAAATGGTATGCTTTTTCTATTATTTGGTAATATGTGTATAATGTATGAGAATGTTAATTGTCATCTCATTAAATAATTTATAAACATTTAATAAAACCACTATAATTTCTAAGAATTTAATTTTATTTTTGCGGATGCAAGAAAAGGTACTTATTTTAGATTTTGGTTCTCAGTTTACTCAACTAATAGCTAGACGTATTAGAGAACTCAATATTTACTGCGAAATTCATCCTTACAACAGTACTAAATTTGATGCAGATAATTTCAAAGCTGTAATTTTATCTGGTAGCCCAAGTTCTGTGAATTCTGACGATGCTCCACAACCAGATTTGTCAAAAATTAAAGGAAAGAAACCTTTATTAGGTGTTTGTTACGGAGCCCAATATTTGGTGCATTTTTATGGTGGTAAGGTTGGTGCTTCAAGCACTAGAGAATATGGACGTGCAAAACTTACTCATATAAATAATCATAGGGGCTTGTTTAATAATATTAATGAAGGAAGTCAGGTTTGGATGAGTCATTCAGATACTATTTTAGAATTGCCAAATCATTATAGAAGTATAGCAAGTACAGAAGATGTTGAAAATGCTGCTTTTAAAATTGAAAGAGAAGATACCTTTGCTATTCAGTTTCATCCTGAAGTGTATCACACTACAGATGGCAAGCAATTATTAGAAAATTTCTTAGTAAACATTGCTAAAGTTGAACAAAGTTGGACGCCAGATTCATTTGTAGATTCTACAGTATCAAAATTGAAACAACAATTAGGTAATGATAAAGTAGTACTAGGTTTGTCAGGAGGTGTAGATTCTACCGTAGCAGCGGTATTACTGGACAGGGCAATAGGGAAGAACTTATACTGTATATTTGTAAATAATGGATTGTTGAGAAAAAATGAGTTTACTGATGTATTAGATCAGTATGAGCATATGGGACTTAATGTGAAAGGTGTAGATGCTTCGGCACGTTTTTTGAAAGCTCTTGAAGGAATATCTGAACCTGAATTAAAGCGTAAAGCTATTGGCGGTACATTTATTGAAGTTTTTGATGATGAAGCTCATCATATTGAAGATGTGAGATGGTTGGCTCAAGGTACTATTTATCCTGATGTTATTGAATCAGTTTCGGTAAACGGAGGACCTTCAGCTACTATTAAAAGTCATCATAACGTAGGTGGTTTGCCAGATTTTATGAAATTAAAAGTTGTAGAGCCTTTACGGATGATTTTTAAAGATGAAGTACGAAGAGTAGGGAAATCATTAGAAATTGATAGTAGTTTATTAGGTAGACATCCATTTCCAGGTCCAGGATTAGGAATTCGTATTTTGGGAGATGTAACTGCTGAAAAAGTAAGAATATTACAAGAAGTAGATGCAATTTTTGTCAATGGATTAAAAAAATGGAATTTATATAATGATGTTTGGCAAGCAGGAGCCATGTTATTACCTGTAAATTCGGTTGGTGTTATGGGAGATGAGCGAACTTATGAAAAAGTTGTAGCTTTGCGAGCTGTATCATCAACAGATGGAATGACTGCTGATTGGGTAAATTTACCCTATGAATTTTTGCAAGAAACATCAAATAAAATTATAAATAAAGTAAAAGGTGTGAATAGAGTGGTATATGATATTAGTTCTAAACCACCAGCAACTATTGAATGGGAATAGTTTTCTTAAAGATAGATAATAAAAAAATCACTTCAATTCAAGGGTGCGAGGTATTAAGTTTTGACGGCAGGTTGGTTAAAGTAGGAATTCACTTTTTGGCCATCGCCCTGCGATTAAATTTTTATAAAAATGAATAAATTAAAATTAACTGTATTATTGTTTCTGTTCGTTGCTTTTAGTGTTTTTTCACAAGAGAAGCCTTATATAACCTACCAGGTTAAAAAAGGGGAAACAGTTTTTAGTGTATCTCAAAAGTTTAGTACAACTACGCAGAATATATTAAAATTAAATCCTGATATTAAAAATAATGCCATTTCGAAAGATCAGGTTTTAATTGTGCCTAATAAAAAGTATAACACAAAGCCGAATATTGATAATGGCGATTATGTTGAAGGAGGATTTTTGTACCACAAAGTCTTAGTTAAAGAAAATTATTTTAGGTTAAAGAAAAAGTATGGAGTATCAAAGCGTAAATTAAAAAAGTATAATGCTGCTTTAAAAGCAGGAGGTTTAATTGCAGGGCAGATAATTAAAATACCTGTAAAAAAAGGTTATAAAGTAGATGTAATGGTAAAAGAGACCATTGCTGAAGATAAGACAATAAAACCTTATTTAGTTAAAGCTAGAGAAACCAAGTTCATGATAGCTAGGCGTTATGGTATTAAGGTGGAGGAATTAGAAAAATTAAACCCTGAAATAAAAGAAGGTTTAAAAGAAAATATTATAATAAAAGTCCCAAATAGAAGAGAAATACCTGATTTAGTAGAGGTTGGGGTTGTAATGTATCAAATTGAGAAAAAAGAAACGCTATTTAGTTTAAGTCAAAAGTTTGCTATTTCTCAAGCTCAATTGTTGGAGCATAATCCTGAATTGAGTAACGGAGTAAAAGAAGGTATGATTATTAAAGTGCCAAAAGCGGTAACTTTTGTTGAAGACCAAGTGTTTGTTCCGGCAACTTTGAAAAGTAAACAATTAAAAGTAGCAATACTATTACCTTTTATGGGAGGTAAAAGAGTCAATTTTGATGAAGAGACAACAAATTCTAAAAAATTGACAAGAACGTTAAATATAGTAACCGATTTTTATTTAGGTGCTGAAATTGCTTTAGATTCATTGAAAAAACAAGGCTTGTCAATTTCTGCCAAAATATTTGATACTCAGAATAGCTTAACGACTACTGCTGCAATTTTAAAAACTAACCAATTTGATGATGTAGATGTTATTATTGGTCCTTTGTTTTTAAAAAATGTAAAATATGTAAACCAGAATTTAGCCACTGGTAATACTGCAATTATTTCACCAGTTTCATCAAAGGATCATACAATTTTTGCGTCTAAAAATACGGTACAAGACGCCCCTTCTAATGAAGCATTGTCTGAGAAAATCTTAACCTATATTTCAGAAAATTATGCCAAGCAAAATTTAATAGTCATTACTGATGATGTGGTCAAAAATAAATTGAAATATGACAAGATTATTGCATCGTTAAATAAACTAGATTCTACACAAAAAGTTAGGGTATTAACACCTGTTAAAGGATATATCAAGCCTGAGTTATTTAGAAGAAACTTATTGAATACTAAAGAAAACTGGATTGTATTATTGACTAAAGACCCTTCTATTACAAATGATGTAGTTCAAAATTCAGGAGTTTTGCCAGAAGAAATGAGAGCCACACTTTTTGCCTTACATTATAAAGGTAATTTTGATAAAGTTCAAAATCAGCATTTAGCGAGAGTGAATTTACATTTTCCTACAACCAATTTTATTGATTATGAAGATGTAAAGGTTAAAAATTTTATTAGTAGTTATAAGAAAAGAAACCATGCTGACCCT
>JAJRPL010000380.1 GCA_024280815.1 Bacteroidota bacterium | reverse complement strand
GATGCTAATGCGGGATGCCCCATTCGCATGGGGTGAAGATAACCTATGTGTGGGTTTAAACCGCGCACGCGTAAAAAGCTATAAATATTATAAAATAGCAAAGTGTATCCATAAGATAACATGGCGTTAATCGGGTCAGTGGGTGGTTGTTTTATTCGTTTGCTAAAAGCCCACTTTTTATCAACGGTGGCTGCAATTGCCTGAAAGTAAATACGCGCTGCATTGCCTTCATAGCCGCGTAATTGATCAAGTGTGGTTGCTGTTTTTAACTGGGTGATAATGTGGCTTAGTTGTTGTTGTGCTGTTTGTAATGCTTTTGCATCTCGGTTGCGTGTTTGGCGTTTTAATAATAACCGTGAATTTGCAATTTTTCCTTTGATGATTTGTTGGGCAAGTTTTAGACAAAATGCTTTGTTATCAGCCTGTGCAAACTGTTCTTTATGTAATAATACAGGCTCGGTGGTAAATGAATCTACCATGCCATAATAACGCCCTGTTCCTGATAATAAATAAATGGGAATACGCGCCTGCAAACAAAATTGCATTACCTGTGTAGTGAGCTGTGAATTACCAAAAACCATAATTTGGTCAACGTGAATAGCAGGGATTCTTTTGATGATTGTGTTGTTTTTTTTGATTACAAAGCGTTCTTGTTCTTTACCCAGTGTTGAGCCGTGTTCCATGAGGTAGAGTGTTTTTAAGTGGGATTCTTTTTCGCTGGTTGCTTGTTCTGCTGGTTCATTATTTTTTTGCTTGCTACTAAAAGACAAATGATCACTACCATTGAGACTATGGATTTTTGATATAGTTCTAAAGGTTGGGTTTTCTTTAGTGTGGCATGTATTTATTTTATTTTGCATGGTTATATCTCTCGTACAAAGGTCCAGTTTATTGGATTAAAATAGTTTTACTTGTACAGGTGTTTCTTTTTTTGGTGTTATTCTATTTGCGTTCTTAATGAGGGTAAGTGATTTCTCAATTGTTTTTTCTCCTATTCCTTTTTCTCGGAGTAATCCACTTAGGCTATTAATATTTTTTTTCATTAGTCCTTGTTTTAATTTTTGTATTGCATCAATACGTAACTTTGATTCTGCTTTAATTTCTTCATCGCTGAGTACCGACATTATTGTTTTAAATTGATCATAGAGGTCGTCTTTTGCTGAGGGGTCAAAATGCCAGATTTCTACGGGTATATCACATTGCTCTAGGTAATGGGTCATTATAGAGAGTGATTTTTCTTGTGTTAATCCACCTTTGTCTGCACCAAGCATTGGAAAGGCAATTGAAGTGATTCCTTTTTGTTGGTAGGTTTCAAGAAACTTTTGTAAGCCTTTTTCTAGGTATTCTTCTTTTGATGGAAATTTCCAGTGATGTTTTGTAGGGAAATTTAGGATATTTTGATAGCTGGTTGTCATGCTAGGTGTTAAAACCTTATAAATCCAAAGCTTTCCGATGTTTATTTGATTATCCATACAGTGATTTTTGTATTTATTAAACATGTCAGGGTTTCTGAGTTTAAATTCAAACGCAATTCCTGCTCCCATAACACCCACACAGTTTATTGTGTTAACGATCGTTTGACAGTTGGTGGTAAATATATTTCCTTTTTTTAAAGTAATCATAATAGGTTCTCAAAAAATAGTTGTGTATCTAAAGATATTTTAACGTTCTTATGTAGTTTATTTGGATTATTTTGATAATAACGACTAATCTTATTAGCTGTTTCTCTACTTGAGCAGTTAATACTTTCTAGTTTATCGAGTTTTAGGTGTTGGTAGATTAATACTTCAGCCATCATGGCTTTTTTCACATGATCACCGTAGCCATTCCAGGAACTACTGAAAATAAGATTCCAGTTAAACTCTTTTAGTTGTTGAAGATCATTTGAGAAAACAGTATCGCTAACTGCAGCATTGGCATTAGTAAAGAGGCTATTTTGAGTGAGTAATACTCGGCTATCAAATCCTAATATAACAATATTATCTCTATATTCACGTTGTGTTTTGTAGAGCATAGCGTTGCGTGGATTGAAGTATAGGGGGACATAGTCATGCACTTTTTTATTGTATATAGGCTCTTTAATATTCCTACGTTTGTTAACTGTTTGATTACTAATATCTACTTGTTGATAGGTATTGTTGTGTGAATACAAGCCATTTTCGATAATAGATTTTAAATTACCTATATGGGTCATGTGGTAAACCGTTGATGGAGCAAGCTCTTCTAGTGTTGTTTTTAATTGTGCACTCATGATATTACTCCTCCACTGTTTTTCTATGTTTCGATGGAGGTTAGAATATCGTTATTGGCTTAATCAGAATGGGCTTGCAAGCCTGCTAAATTACCGTTCATCTGTTTATTTCACTTAGCGTGGATCAGATTTTCTAATCGTTAAGGTAAGATTGGTACTTAATGATTAATTGTTTAAGCTGCAGATGAATACTATCGGCATGTTTCGTTCTGGGTGATTTATTTGTAATCCGGTACTCTAATTTATTGTTTTTTATAAAAACGGTTCCGTAGTAGCTTTGGGTATAATTTTTAGTTGCATCATGGATAAAACAAAGGATAGTACCATCTGCTTTTTTTAAGCTACTTGTGCGGTATGTTTTTCCGTTATGTGAAAATCTATTTTGTTTTTGTGATAGACAATCAACCAAGCGTATTGCTTTATCTACATTGCCTTTTAGTAGATGTGGAGCATTCTGTAGCAAGTAATTTTTTAGTCCGCTTTTTTGGGCTTGTTTGGGGTGCAAAAAACTAACTAGCTCAGCTAATTGACCTTTTTCTTGATCATTAAACATATTTTCAGATGTATTAGCATCAGGTAAATAATCACGCAGCTTTTGGCCTATTTTTATTTTTTCTTTAGCAATTAAATTTATCTGTTTTTTACTAATTTTTGCTAGGATGGTTTGTACAAAGGTATCGCATACTCTTTGCTCATCTTGACTAGGCTCATTGCTATCATAAGTTTGGTGTTGAAGTACCTTAAATTGGTTGTTTGTGTAAGAAACTTCAAAGGTTGAAAATGGTTTTCCTGCTCGATCTCGTATTGAAAAAATAAAACTATTTTCTAATAGGCATTTTGCAGCATAGCTACTAATACAAAAATTTAGAGCATACCCTTCCATATCTAATTGAGACTGACTATGCAGCTCTTCAATATAGTAATCATCAATCTTTACGGTGTAATTTACTATTTTAGACCATTGTAAAACGGTTTGATGATTGCTTAAATTCATCCGTTTTGCACTAAAATGTGTGCTTTGCTCATCCCATTTTTTTGCATTTAACAATAATTGTTTTAGGCTAAGATGCCCAAACCAAAGTTGATACCACTCTTTTGTGGGTTCTTGGGTATTTGACTTTTCTTGATTTAAAACAGGTAATACACCGTATTGAAAGCAAGCTTGCATCATATTATTGATTAAGTTGAAATCTAATTCAGTAGCTGTTTGTTGTTTTAGTTTTTCTACACCCTGATCCCAGCCCGATAAAAAGGGTTTAGCAAGTTTCTTAGGAGCACAATCAAGTGTTTTTGCTAATTGATTTAATGGCAAAATAACATCAAAGCAGACCGTTTGATCCTGTACTGAATGCTGTTTTGGCAAATAATCAATAGGCAATTGATCTAGATTTTGAAGGTATTCGCTAAAACCATTGCTATCATTTAATGTGAAAGGTTCTGTATAAAAACGGCAACGTTGAATGGTACTTTTACTGACACTATAGTGCTCTACAAATGTGTTTAACAAAGGCTTACCTTGTAAAACCGATTCCATTAAATGGGGTATTTTACTCATTTGACTAGCAAACCAAGGAAAGCTTTGCATCGCCTCAGAAGCAAGCGTAAATACAAGCTCTGTTTGATCATTTAGCTCAAGAGCTTGAATTTTCTTTTTACTGGAGGTTTGTTTGTTCATTAATCAATCGTGAATATCAGTTATTTTCAATATTGCAAGATTAATATGTATATTCATTTATAAGTCGGTTGGCAAGCTTGGCAAAAGGTTATCTGTCGGTTCTTTTAATCGTGTTAACTAGCTGGCTTATAGCAAGAGACCCTTACGCGAGAAACGTGATGAATAAAAATGCTTGGATTTCGTCTCTTTACCCTAACAATTATACAAATATCTTAGTACAGGTTTAAGTATTGGGTAACGTTATACTATCTGCTTTCAGATTATCTGGAAGTGTGTAGCGCTTAGCTCCCCGTTTTCCTGATGATT
>JAJRPL010000379.1 GCA_024280815.1 Bacteroidota bacterium | reverse complement strand
TTAGGCATTAATAAATTAGCTATAAAAACATACAATCTAAGAGACAAACCATTAAATGTTTCTGATACTTTGATGAGAAATTATAGTTGGGATGCTAAAGGAGTTGTTTTAAAAGGTAATAATTTACCAATTACAGATGCTAAACGATTAAAGCTTGAGATATTTTATACAAAAGGTAATTAAAATAAATTAAAAAACACTTGCTATGTGTGGTATTACAGGTTATATTGGGTATAGAGATGCCTATCCTATAATTATTAATGGTTTACAACGTCTTGAATATAGAGGTTATGATAGTGCAGGTTTAGTACTCTATGACGGCAATAAAATCAACCTTGCTAAAACTAAAGGAAAAGTTAGTGATCTTCTTGATAAATTTGATTCAGAAGATACTAAAAAAGGAAATGTTGGTATTGGGCATACACGTTGGGCAACCCACGGTGTACCAAATGATGTTAATTCGCATCCACATACTTCTCAATCTGGAAAATTAGTGATTGTTCATAATGGTATTATCGAAAATTACGATACCATAAAAAAAGAATTAATCAATAGAGGCTATACTTTTGAAAGCGATACGGACACTGAAGTACTTATCAATTTAATTGAAGAAGTAAAAAAGAATAACAATGTAAAATTAGGAAAAGCTGTTCAAATTGCACTCAATGAAGTTGTTGGTGCTTTTGCAATTGCTGTTTTCGACATTGAAAAACCTGATGAAATTATTGTTGCAAAATTAGGCAGCCCTATTGCTATTGGTGTTGGCAAAGACAATACTGAATTTTTTATTGCTTCTGATGCTTCTCCTTTTTTAGAATATACTAAAAATGCTATCTACCTTGAAGATGAAGAAATGGCAATTATAAAAGTAGGAAGAGATATTGAAATTAGAAAAATTAATGATGATTCTTTAGTCGCAGCTGATATTCAGGAGCTAAAAATGAATCTTGAACAGATAGAAAAAGGTGGTTATGAGCATTTTATGCTTAAAGAAATTCATGAGCAACCAAGAGCAATTACAGATACATTTAGAGGGAGACTATTAAAAGATGAGGCTATTATAAAAATGGCTGGAGTAGAAGATAATATGAAGCGTTTTTTAAATGCTGAGCGTATTATTATTGTTGCCTGTGGTACATCATGGCATGCAGGTCTTGTTGCAGAATATGTTATTGAAGAATTTGCTAGAATTCCTGTTGAAGTAGAATATGCTTCAGAATTTAGGTATAGAAATCCGATCATTACAGAAAAAGATATTGTTATTGCCATTTCTCAATCAGGAGAAACTGCAGATACACTTGCGGCAATTAAAATGGCAAAATCTAAAGGTGCTTTTGTATTTGGAGTTTGTAATGTGGTAGGTTCATCTATTAGTAGAGAATCAGATGCTGGTGCTTATACACATGCTGGACCAGAAATTGGAGTAGCTTCAACCAAGGCATTTACCACTCAAATCACAGTATTGACTTTGATAGCTTTACGATTGGCAAGAGCTAAAGGAACCATGTCAAGTAGTGACTTTAGAATGTATTTACACGAAATGGAACTCATTCCAGCTAAAGTAGAAAAACTATTAGAAATTGATTCAAAAGTTGAAGAAATTGCAAGAAAATATTTATTATCAACCAACTTCTTGTATTTAGGTAGAGGCTTTAACTTTCCTGTTGCGTTAGAAGGTGCTTTAAAGCTAAAAGAGATTTCTTATATACATGCAGAAGGGTATCCTGCAGCAGAAATGAAACACGGCCCAATTGCATTAATTGATGATAGAATGCCAATTGTTGTAATTGCAACTAATAAAGGTCATTATGATAAAGTGGTTAGTAATATTCAAGAAATAAAATCTAGAAAAGGAAAAATTATAGCTATTGTAACTGAAGGAGATACCGTGGTTAAAGAGATTGCAGATCATGTTATCGAAATTCCAGAAACAGAAGAAGCTTTAACACCGTTGTTAACAACAATTCCCTTACAGTTACTATCTTATTATATTGCAGTAATGAGAGATTGTAATGTAGATCAGCCTAGAAACTTGGCAAAATCTGTTACGGTAGAGTAGGTTAAAAATAAGAATATAGACCGCTTTGCTTTAAGAAAAAAGAACAGAGACTTAAGTGTAACTAAATAAAAATAAGGACAATTATTTTTTACCAGATAGTTACGTTTGAGTCTTTTATCTTTACTCTATTTTCTTTGTTCAAATGATTTATTTCCCATTAAATGTACTCATAGTATTTGAAATTCCAGCAGTTCCAAAAGATTTGACAAGTTCATAAGCTTTGTCTAATCGTTCAGGAAGTTTTTCTTTTTCTTCAGTATCCCATTCACCAAGAACATAATCTACTTGTCTTCCTTTAGTAAATTCTGCACCCACACCAAATCGAAAACGAGGATAATTTTGAGTTTGTAAAACTTCATTGATGTTTTTTAATCCATTATGTCCACCTGCACTTCCTTTAGGTTTCAATCTGAAAGTCCCAAACGAAATATTTAAATCATCACAAATAATAAGTATGTTTTCTAAACTGACTTTTTCTTTAGTCATCCAATATTTGACAGCTTTACCACTTAAATTCATGTAGGTTGAAGGCTTTAATAATATAAAAGTTCTTCCTTTAAATCTAAATTTACTAATAGCACCTAATTTTTGGTTTTCAAAAAATACACTTTCTTTCGTGGCAATTTTATCTAAAATTTTGAAACCTATATTATGCCTTGTGTTTTCATATTCAGCACCAATATTTCCAAGTCCGACAATTAAATATTTTTTCATAATTGGTGTAGCTTCTTTTTTAAAACTAAAGACATTTTTTATGGTTGTCCAAAAATTCATGAAGTAAAGGTATAAAAAAATAGCCTTGCGAAAGCAAAGCTATTTTTAAACACTTTAAATGTGTATTATTTATTCTTTTGTAGTTTCACCACCTTCAGCTGGCTTGTCACCACCTTCAGTAGGAGTTGCTCCTTCTTCGCCTTCTTCGCCTTCAGCTCCTTCTTCGCCCTCTTCCTCTTCAACTTCATCCACAATAGCAGCTCTTGCAGTTCTTACTTGAACAACCACCATACCATCAGGGTGTAAGATATCAAATGCATCATTTTTCACATCTTCAACAAATACTTTATCTCCAATTTTAAGTGTAGAAATATCAACATTAATAAAATCAGGTAAATTTGCTGGTATAGCTTTTATTCTTAATCTACGATTAGGAAAACGCATGGTACCACCATTACTAACACCAGGTGAACTACCAAGTAATACAATAGGTATGTTCATTGTTACTGCTTTATCATCAAATAATTGATAGAAGTCAATATGTAATATTTTATCAGTCACTGGGTGAAATTGAATGTCTTGCATGATAGCATTCAATTTTTCGCCACCTTCCAATTCAATCGTTGCGGTATATACGTTTGGAGTATACACTAAACTTTTAAATGCAATTTCTTCTGCTGAAAAGTGAATAGGGTTTTTTCCTCCGTATAATACGCAAGGTACCTGTCCAGCATTACGTAAGGCTTTGGTTGCTACCTTGCCTACGATTTCTCTTTTGGATCCTTTGATTGTAATAGATTTCATTGTTTATATATATTTACATTAAAAATTGATCACTGATAGATAAGTTACCTTGAACACGGTGCATTATATCAGCAAATAAAGGGGCACAAGATACAACTTTTATTTTAGCAACATCCTTTTTTAAAGGAATTGTATCAGTGATAATTAATTCTA
>JAJRPL010000378.1 GCA_024280815.1 Bacteroidota bacterium | reverse complement strand
TGGTAATTACACCTTATCTGTTGAAAAAGGAAACGTTTTAGTTTTTACCTCTGTAGGTTATGAGGCTACTTCTAAAACTATGGACGGTTCAACTTCTGTAAATGTTTCTATGGCTGAAGGTCTTGTATTAGACGAAGTTGTGGTAACAGGTAGTAGAACTGCACCTAGAAGTAATGCAGACACTCCTTTACCTATTGATATATTGTCTGCAAAAGAGTTAACTTCTACGGGTCAATTAACTTTTGACAAAGCTTTACAGTATAAAATACCTTCGTTTAATACTGTACAAACACCTGTAAATGATGCTACGTCACTTTTAGATCCTTATGAAATTAGAAATATGGGACCGAGTAGAACTTTAATCTTAATTAACGGTAAACGTAAAAATTTAAGTGCACTATTATACACTCAAACATCTCCTGGTCGTGGAGAAACTGGTGCCGATATTTCTGCGATACCCACTGATGCCATTGAAAAAGTTGAAATTTTACGTGATGGAGCTTCTGCTCAATATGGTTCTGATGCTATTGCAGGAGTAATGAATATCATTTTAAAAGATGATGTTAAAAATGGATCTGCTACTATAAGAACAGGAATCACTTCTGAAGGTGATGGAGAAATGTTTGGTATAAGCTTGAATAATGGTACTGAAATTGGAGATAATAATGGTTTTATAAACTATACTGTAGACCTTTCTAAAGTAAATCTAGCCAATAGACCAGGAACAGTTGATGCAGAAGGAGAAGCAGGTGATTTTGGGGCTGATTTAGCTGACGTTCAAGAATTTTTATCTAGACGGCCAGATGCAGGAAATATTAATGGTTCTCCTGAAACTGCAGCTTCTAAATTCTTAGTAAATGGAGGTTACGATCTTAGCGATAATACTGAGCTATATTTTAATGCAGCGTATGTATATAAAAAAGTAAATAGTTTTGCCAACTATAGAACGCCTTATTGGAGAACTATTGAGGCATTTCCTTATTTATCAGATTTCTTTCCAGCTCCAGGTTTACCAAATAATTACGATGGCTATGTACCTACCTTTGAAGGTGAATTAAGTGATTATAACGGAACCGTAGGTTTTAAAAGTAAAATTAACGATTGGAATGTAGATGTAAGTTTTACAACAGGTGGTAATACACAAACTTATAAAGTAAATAATTCTCACAATAGAAATTTTGTATATTCACCTTCAACTTGGATAGATGCTAATGAAAATGGAGTTATAGATGATGGAGAAATTACAGAAGGAGCTCAATTGTATAGAGAGAATAGCCCTCGCTCTTTTGATCCAGGTGGTACTCGTTTCTCTCATAATGTAGGAAATATAGATATTTCAAAAGTACTGTCAGACCAAATAAGTGTCGGTATGGGTGCTGAATTTAGAGCTGAAACTTTTGAAGTAATTGAAGGTATCTTATCATCTTATGATGGTGGTGGTGCAGATTCATTTGCTGGTAATAGCCCAGAAAACTCAGGGAAGTTTAATAGATATAACTTTGGAGGTTATTTTAGTTTAGATTATGATGTGTCTGATGCATTTTTAATAAGTGGTACGGTAAGAGCAGAAAATTATTCAGATTTTGGAAATGCGTTTGTCTATAAGTTAAGTTCTAGATTAAAATTAGGAGAAAAACTCACAGCTAGAGCATCTATCTCTACTGGGTTTAGAGCACCAACCCTGCACCAAATTTACACTCAAAAAGCACAATATAGCTTTGTACCTGGACAAGGAATACAAGTAGGTGGCTTAGTTAATAATGTTTCTTCTCAAGCTAACTTACTAGGCATACCTCAATTAGATGCTGAAAAATCTACAAATTTTACAGTTGGTTTTGGTGGTAAATTAAGTAGTAAATTTAATTTTACTTTAGATTATTATAATATTGCAGTTAAAGATAGAATAGTATTAAGTACTGAAATTGGCCCAACTGCTGGTGGAGGAACTGATTTAGATAATATTCTCTCTAATAACAACTTAAGTGATTTAAGCTTTTTTGTAAACGCTTTAGATACGAGAACATCTGGCATTGATTTTGTTGCAAATTTTAAAGGATTAGAATTAGGCTCTGGTAAATTAGGGTTTAATTTATCTGGTAATTACACGATACAAAATGAAAGAGATGGTGATGTGAAAAACCCTAAAATTGTAGCAGATGCTGGTCAATCAGTTGTAAATGCAACTCAAGAGGCTTTATTCTTTACTTCTAGACCTGATACAAAGTGGATTTTAGGTGTTAATTACGATATTAATAAATTCGGATTTTCTTTAAACAATACTTACTTCGGAAAAACAACCTTTAAACAACAAGGTATGAGTACTGATTTAAGAACTGAATTCACTCCTAAAATAGTAACCGATTTAGGAATTAATTTCAATGCTACTGAAAAACTAACATTATCATTAAATGTAAATAATTTATTAAATGTATTACCAGAATGGGAATTTAAAGCAGAAAATACGGCAGGTCAAGCTATTTTAAATGATCCTGCTCAGGTTAAAAACCAATCTAATCTAATTACATTTAACCAACGTTATTCTCAAATGACCTATGATGGATACCATTTTAGTCAATTAGGTACAATGCTTAGTTTTTCATTAAACTATAAGTTTTAAGAGTATCTTCAACCTTTTAAAGGCTATCTATATGTTGAAATATAGATAGCTTTTAATTTTAACTCCTTTTTTCAAAAAAACTAAAATTTAAACTCATTACAAATAAGTTGATTTTAATCAACATATGTTACCAATAATCAAATTTAAACAGTTATTTTTTTGTCAATCAATAAAAAAAAGCAATATTTGCCCACTATAAACTAATTTAAATTCAATTTTATGAAAACAAAAATTTACTTATTTTTTACATTACTACTGTTATCTGCTACTGCATTTGCACAATCGTATACGGTTAGTGGTGTAGTAACTGACAATAACAAACAACCCGTACCAGGTGCTACGGTTGTAATTAAAGGTACCACTACAGGTACCACTACAGATTTTGATGGTAATTACACCTTATCTGTTGAAAAAGGAAACGTTTTAGTTTTTACCTCTGTAGGTTATGAGGCTACTTCTAAAACTATGGACGGTTCAACTTCTGTAAATGTTTCTATG
>JAJRPL010000377.1 GCA_024280815.1 Bacteroidota bacterium | reverse complement strand
TTTAGGAGATATTATTATTCCAGAAGAAAAAGCTGGAATGATTGAGAATGCAAACGATCAAGTTGATGTAATTACTTCTAGTTATAACATGGGTATGTTAACCAATAAAGAACGTTACAATCAAGTTATTGATATTTGGAGTTCTACCAATAATAAATTGACAGAATTATCTATGAAACGTCTTCGTGAAGACCAACAAGGATTTAACTCTGTGTTTATGATGCTAGATTCTGGTGCAAGGGGTTCTAAAGAACAGATTCGTCAGTTAACTGGTATGCGTGGTTTGATGGCGAAACCTAAAAAATCAACTGCTGGTGGTGGAGAGATTATTGAAAATCCGATTCTTTCTAACTTTAAGGAAGGATTATCAATTTTAGAATATTTTATCTCTACTCACGGTGCACGTAAAGGTCTTGCCGATACAGCACTTAAAACTGCCGATGCAGGTTATTTAACACGTCGTTTGGTTGATGTTTCTCAAGATGTAATCGTAAATATAGACGATTGTGGTACGTTGAGAGGATTAGACATTCATCCGTTAAAGAAAAATGATGAAATCGTTGAAACGTTAGGAGAACGTATTTGGGGTAGAGTTGCACTAAATGATGTATATAACCCAGGTACTGAAGATATTTTAGTCAGTTCAGGAGATGTTATAGGTGATGCTGAAGTAACTATGATTGAAGCTACTTCAATTGAAAGTGTAGAGGTAAGATCTGCATTAACTTGTGAAGCTAAACGTGGTATTTGTGC
Source organism: Bacteroidota bacterium (assembly GCA_024280815.1). Lineage (GTDB taxonomy): Bacteria > Bacteroidota > Bacteroidia > Flavobacteriales > Flavobacteriaceae > Aureibaculum. The sequence continues at coordinate 2,851 of JAJRPL010000377.1, read as the reverse complement.
AAAATGTTATGGTCATAGTTTATCTACAAGAGATATGGTTCAAATAGGTGAAGCTGTAGGAGTTATTGCAGCACAGTCTATTGGTGAGCCAGGTACACAGTTAACATTGCGTACTTTCCACGTGGGTGGTATTGCAGGTAACATTTCTGAAGAAAATAAATTGATTTCTAAATTCGATGGTAAAATTGAAATAGAAGATTTAAATACTGTTGAAGGTTTAGATAATGATGGTAATAAAGTTAATATTGTTATTTCTAGGACATCAGAATTTAAAATTATAGATAAGAAAACAAAACTTACATTAAGTACAAGTAATATACCTTATGGTTCTCATTTAATGATAGAACCAAAGAAAGTTATTAAAAAAGGAGATGTGATTTGTCAGTGGGATCCATATAATGGAGTTATCGTTTCTGAATTTAAAGGTAAAGTAGGTTTTGAAAATATAGATCAAGGTATTACTTATGTTGTTGAGGTTGATGAACAAACAGGTTTCCAAGAGAAAGTTATTTCTGAATCTAAAAACAAGAAAGTTGTTCCAACATTGTTAATTTTAGACAGTAAAGGAGAAACCATTAGATCTTACAGTTTACCTGTAGGAGCTCACTTGATGGTTGAAGAAGGTGAAAAAATTGATACTGGTAAAACATTAGTTAAAATACCTAGAAAATCTGGAAAAGCAGGTGATATTACAGGTGGTTTACCAAGAGTAACAGAATTATTTGAAGCTCGTAACCCATCAAACCCATCTGTTGTTTCTGAAATTGATGGAGTGGTATCTTTTGGTAAAATTAAGCGTGGTAATCGTGAGATAATTGTAGAGTCAAAAACTGGTGATATTAGAAAATATTTAGTAAAACTTTCTAATCAAATTTTAGTTCAAGAAAATGACTTTATCAAAGCTGGTATGCCATTGTCTGATGGTGCAGTTACTCCAACAGATATTTTGAATATTAAAGGACCGTCTGCAGTACAACAATATTTGGTAAATGAAATTCAAGAAGTATATAGACTACAAGGGGTGAAGATTAATGACAAACACTTTGAAGTAGTTGTACGTCAAATGATGCGTAAGGTTAAAATTATTGATTCTGGTGATACTATTTTCTTAGAGAATCAATTGATTCATAAAAATGACTTTATTGAAGAAAATGATAACATTTACGGAATGAAAGTGGTTGAAGAGATTGGAGATTCTGAAGAATTAAAAGCTGGTCAAATAGTTTCATCACGTAAATTAAGAGATGAAAATTCAATTTTAAGAAGAGCAGATAAAAATCTAGTAGAAGCAAGAGATGCAGTTCCTGCAACAGCAGAGCCAATCTTACAAGGTATTACTAGAGCATCGTTACAGACGAAATCATTTATCTCTGCAGCATCGTTCCAAGAAACAACTAAAGTATTAAATGAAGCTGCAGTTAGTGGTAAAGTAGATACTTTAGAAGGATTGAAAGAGAATGTTATTGTAGGTAAAAGAATACCAGCAGGTACAGGTATGCGTATTTATGATAATATGATTGTAGGTTCTACAGAAGAAATGGAAGCTAATTAATTAAAATAGAAATGGCAGAAGACACGAAAAAAGAAAATCAATTGAATATTGAATTAGATGAAAGTATTGCTGAAGGCACTTATGCAAACTTGGCAATTATCAATCATTCTGTTTCTGAGTTTGTAGTTGATTTTGTAAATGTTATGCCAGGTACACCGAAGGCAAAAGTTAAATCTAGAATCATTTTAACGCCTCAGCATGCTAAACGATTAGCAAAAGCATTGGCAGAGAATATAGGTAGATTTGAAAAAGCTCATGGTGAAATTAAAGATTATGAACAACCGCCAATTCCTATGAGTTTTGGACCAGCGGGACAAGCATAAATAATTATAACGCCAAGCAAATCTGCTTGGCGTTTTTTGTATATTCAACAATCGTATTATGAATTCAACTCAAAAGGTATTTTCTATAGCTAAAATGAGAAAATTCCCTCTATTGTTTGGTGTTTTAGGTGCGTTAATTGGACTCGTATTACGTTACGCATACACAGGTTCAATTTCAAATTTCCCTTTTAAAAACGTATTACACGCTCATTCACACATCATGTTATTGGGCTTTCTGTTTAACGGACTGTTACTATTAGTCTGGGCTAATTTCACTAATGGTTTTGATAAAGTTTCTTATAGAATTTATATTGCTTTACAGGTATGTGTAGCGGTACTATTAGTAGCTTTTATCCTCCAAGGCTATGCACTTTATTCCATACTTTTTTCAACGATACATTTATGGTTAAGTTATGTTTTATTAATTAGATTGTGGAAGCGAGTTGAGTCTAAAAACGGATTCCATAAATTGATTAAACTAGGAATCGCGTTTCATTTCTTGTCTTCTTTAGGGCCTTATATGCTAGGTCCGTTAATGGTATTTGAAATGCAAGAGTCGTCATGGTATCAGCAAGCTATATTCTTTTATTTACATTTTCAATATTTTGGCGTTTTCTTTGTTTGGATGTTGGCAATCTTATTGCAAAAAACAACTGCAATTATTACACGTAAGCAAATACTATTTATAGCCGTAAGTCTTATTTTTTTATTTGCACATTCTTTAGATTATAGTTTTGACCATTGGTCTATTCAATTATTTGGAGGGTTAGGTTCTTTGATGTTACTGGCAGTTTTGATAAGTTTTAAAGGTAATTTTAAAAAAGCAAAAAAACACGATAAATACATGTTTGCTATTATTTTGCTTATCGGATTGATAAATGTTGCAGGAAGCATACCAAGTATTGCAAATCTAGTAGTAGAAAATAGGTTTATGCTTATTGCTTGGTTACATCTATTGTTTTTAGGAATGTACATC
>JAJRPL010000376.1 GCA_024280815.1 Bacteroidota bacterium | reverse complement strand
ATTTATTTAAATACTAAATAGTATTTAAATAAAAACCTGCTTAAAAATTAAGAAATAGTAAAAAAAAGCAAGTTTCTAATTGTTATCTTTGCGACATGATTGAAAAAAAGAACTTAGATTTTGAAAAAACAGTGCTTGTTGGTATCATCAATCAAGAACAAAATGCTGAAAAATCTAAGGAATACTTAGATGAGTTAGAATTCTTGACTTTTACTGCTGGTGGAGAGGTTTTTAAACGTTTCACCCAAAAAGTTGATAAACCAAACCCAAAAACATTTATCGGTACCGGTAAAATAGAAGAAATCCGTGATTATATTGAAGCCAATGATATAAGTTGTGTTATTTTTGATGATGAATTATCCCCTGGACAACAAAAAAATATTGAACGTATTTTAGAGTGTAAAATTTTAGATAGAACGACCTTAATTCTTGATATTTTTGCACAAAGAGCACAAACAAGTTATGCGAGAACTCAAGTTGAATTGGCTCAATATCAATATTTATTACCAAGGTTAACGGGTTTATGGACGCACCTTGAAAGACAACGTGGTGGTATTGGTATGCGTGGGCCTGGTGAAACTGAAATAGAAACAGACAGGCGTATTGTACGCGATAAAATTGCTTTACTTAAAAAGAAAATTCTAACCATTGACAAACAAATGGCTGTACAGCGTGGCAATAGAGGTAAAATGGTGAGAGTTGCTATTATTGGCTATACCAATGTGGGTAAATCTACATTGATGAATGTGGTTAGCAAAAGTAAGGTTTTTGCTGAAAACAAGCTGTTTGCTACTTTAGATACTACCGTTAGAAAAGTTGTTATTAAGAATATTCCGTTTTTATTGTCTGATACTGTTGGTTTTATTAGAAAACTACCTACACAATTAGTAGAATCTTTCAAATCTACCCTAGATGAGGTTAGAGAAGCCGATTTACTATTACATGTAGTTGATATTTCACATCAAAATTTTGAAGAACATATTGATTCTGTAAACAAAATTTTAGATGAAATTAAATGTTCTGGTAAGCCTACAATCATGGTTTTCAATAAAATTGACAATTATACTTTTGAAACGATTGATGAAGACGATTTAGTAACTAAAAGAACAACGGCTCATTACACCTTAGATGATTGGCGAAAAACATGGATGTCAAAATTAGATGAAAATTGTCTGTTTATTTCAGCATTGAATAAAGAAAATTTAGATGAGTTTAAGGATGTTGTCTTTGAAGCTGTAAAGATAATTCACATTACTCGCTTTCCTTATAATGACTTTCTGTATCAGGAGTATGAGTAATCCCATCTTAAATCTTCCAAAAGGGAAAAACTTACAATACTGATAAATTAAGCCTCTAACTTCAAAATACGTGTAGTACGTTCACGTGTTGTTCTACACAATTCTGCATTTTCTATTAGTGATTGTCCGTATGTAGGTATCATTTCTTTAATGGTGTTTTGCCATGCTTCAGTCTCTAAAAATGTAGGAAAACACTGTTTTAAGACATCTAACATGATACTTACAGAGGTTGATGCACCAGGAGATGCTCCTAATAAGCAAGCTAATGTGCCGTCTTTATCCTTCACTATCTCTGTCCCAAATTGTAAAACACCACCTTCTTCTTCGTCTTTTTTTATAATTTGTACACGCTGGCCTGCAATGGCCAATTTCCAGTCCTCAAACTTAGCATCAGGATAATAAGCTTGTAAGGCTTCAAATCGTTCTTTTGGTGATTGTATTACTTGTTCTATCAAGTATTTTGTCAATTTATAATTATGAAATCCTACAGAAAGCATTGGCCAAATATTGTGAACTTCTAAGGATAAGGGTAAATCTAAAAACGAACCGTTTTTTAGAAACTTTGTAGAAAAACCTGCATAAGGCCCAAATAATAAGGCTTTTTCACCTTGAATCATTCTGGTATCTAGATGCGGTACAGACATAGGCGGCGAACCTGTTGCTGCTTTTCCATACACTTTTGCTTCGTGTTGAGCTACTACATCAGGGTTGGTGCATTTCAACCATTGCCCGCTAATCGGGAAACCACCATAACCTCTTCCTTCTGGTATGTCTGTTTTTTCTAATAATGTTATTGCTCCTCCTCCAGCACCAATAAATAGAAAATCTGCTGTGGCCACATATTCCTTTTTACTATCTAAATCTTCAATCTCAATTTTCCAAGTTTTATTATGTTGTTTGGTTATGTCTTGTATTTCTTGTCCTAAATGTACACGAACACTTTCTAAGGTTTCTAAATATTCAATCATACCGCGAGTTATGGCTCCAAAATTAACATCAGTACCTATAGCCATCCTTGTTACGGCAATTTTTTCCTCTCTATTTCTTTCTTTCATCATTAAGGGAATCCATCCAGAAATCTCATCATAATCTTCTGAGAAAAGCATGTCTTCAAACATGGCATACTTGGTTAAAGCTTGGTATCTTTTCTTTAAAAATGAAATATTTTCATCACCCCAAACAAAACTCATATGGTCAATATCATTAATAAAAGGTGTTTTATTCGGAAAGGTGTTTTGTTGTTTTAAATACGCCCAAAACTGTTTAGATACTTCAAAAGATTGGCTAATGCGTAGAGCTTTTGAAATGTCAATGCTTCCATCTTCTAATTCTGGTGTATAATTCAATTCACAAAAAGCAGAATGACCAGTACCTGCATTGTTCCATGCATCAGAGCTTTCTGCACCTATCTTATCTAGCCTTTCATAAATATCAATCTGTACATTTGGTAGTAACTTTTTTAGCATTACCGCTAAGGTTGCACTCATAATACCTGCTCCAATTAAACATATTTTTTTTGGCTCCTTTGTCATGTTAGGTTTTTTTGATTAATTTAGGGAAAAGATTGATTATAAATCATTTTCAATAATTCCTAAATCTTTTGTGCGTTTTTCCCAATTTTTTCTGGCAAGTTGCTGCATATCTGAATCTGTATCACTTTCATCCATAATTTCAAGTCCTAGAAGTGTTTCTATAATGTCTTCCATAGTAACTAAGCCACTTATAGAACCGTATTGGTCTACTACAATAGAAATATGTTCTTTTTCTTGAATTAACTTTTCAAATAAATACGGAATAGGTACATTTCTGTCTGTTATTTGTATTTTTCGTTTCAATGCAGCTAATGTTTTTTCGTTTTTGTTATTCGCTAAATCTCTATAAACATCACCCATTAAAACAAACCCAGTAATATTATCAACAGAATCTTTATAAATAGGAATCCGTGAAAAGCGGAGGTTTTTATTTTGATCAAAAAAATCTTTAATATTTTGATCTTCAGAAGCAATTTTGAGCACCGTACGAGGTGTCATAATATCTTTAACTAAAATAGATTTAAAATTCAATAAATTTTTAATCACTTTAGATTCTGATTCTTCAAAAACTCCATCTTTATGAGCCATGTCTGTCATTACATGAAAATCTTCACGACTCAGTACGCTACCATGATGCCCTTTTCCACCGATTAGCTTTGTAGTTAACTGCAATAACCATAAAATACCTGTCCATTTTAATGGGAAAATTAGAATATTTAATGCCTTACTAGTAAAGTTAGCCAATTGTTTCCAATAGGTTGCACCAATAGTTTTAGGAATAATTTCTGAAGCTACTAAAATTAAAAGCGTCATTATTGAAGATACAACACCTACCATTAAATCTTCGGTAATTTCAATACCAAAAATTGTTTTGGTTGTTGAACCATAGTTTTCAACATAGGCAACTTTTGCTTGTACACCAACTAAAATTGCCCCAACTGTATGTGCAATTGTATTTAAGGTAAGTATCGCTATAAGTGGTCTATCTACATCTTTCTTTAATTCTTCTAAGTTTTTTGCATAAGCCTTTCCTTCTTTCTTCTTAACATTTAAAAATGTTGGTGTTAGGCTTAATAAGACAGCTTCTAAGATTGAACATAGAAAAGAGAAAAAGATAGAAATTGTTCCAAAAAGAATAAGTAAGCCCATATTAATTTTTATGGCTAAAATATGGGAATTGAAGATAAAAAAAAAGAGATTATCAAAAATAAGATAAGTATTGTTAAATAGCTTAAAAATAGCTGTATTAACCTTCTATTAACTTAAGTTTAGAGCAAAAAAAGCTCAAAATATAAATTTTGAGCTTTTTAATTTGTTATTATATACTTTTAGAATGCAAAGTTTAACCCAAACATCCAATACGATTGTAAATCATTATCAACATTGTCAAATGTTGGTGTGGTTGTTAAATTTTGACCTAAAGCATAGTTTAACGCTTCTTGTTTGTTGTTTCTTAAACCACAGTCAAAACCTACACCAAGACCTGTCCAAATAGTGTATCCAAAAGAATTGATCCAAGTCCAATTTGATAAATTAGAACTTTTATAACTTTGAAATGTAGAAAAGTTTGATTTAAAACTTAAGTTATCCCATTGTTTTGTATAATCTGCAACAATTTTTGCACCAAAAGAAGATTCAAAAACAGCATCATTTTTAGCAAACACAAAATTATAGTTTAAAGGATGAATTACCACTACTAAATCAGTAATTGGTGTCCAAGTTGCTCCAACCCCAAGGTCTAAATAACCAGGGTCATTAAAATTATCAATAATAGTAGTTCTATAT